>CAJACJ010000483.1 GCA_903938205.1 uncultured bacterium | reverse complement strand
GGCGAAAATAATCATGAAATCCAGCGGCGCTGCTGCGATCAAAGCCCGCCCAAAATGCGGGCTCGGTCACGGCCACGCAACCCGCGGTAGCCATGCGCGCGTAGTCGTCCGTTGTGCGACTAACCATGTGAACGTGTGGATCGATATACATGCTGTTGTCTTAGGAAGTGTGTGGCGGGTGCGCGCCACGCGCGGCTTTGCCGTCTGCGTGAGTGACTGGTTGTGTGGTTAGATCGCTCCAACATTTCAGAATGCGTTCGGCGCGAGCGGGCGAGTTATCAAGAGCAATTTCAAGCGCTGATCGAATGGCGTCTACGCGAAAGTCTGCTGGCGCGTCGGCGACAGACGCGCGATCAAGTCGATCAAGAAAAGCGGCGATATCAAGAACTTTCGCGCGTGCATCAATGAAACCAAGATCGATCAATGTTTTGCGATCAAGAGGCGGCTTGCCTTCGGGCGTGGTCATGAGGCAAGTGTACGAAGAGTGATGATTGATTTTCGCAAATCTTCCGCGCTGATGAGCGTGACTTCGCGGGAAGAGCCGATGGCGTTGAGAAGCGGAATGGCGAAATTACCGCCTAAATGCTGGCGAAATTGCTCAAGGCCCGCGAAGAGTTCATTGTCCGCTTCCAGAATTGGATGCCAAATTGGAAGTTGCAGCGACTGAAGAAGCCGAAGAATTCGCTTGGCTACGGATGCATCCAACAAACGCATCTCAACAGCCAGGCATGCGTCAAGTGCAATGCCAATGCTGACGGCTTGGCCATGTGGCACGGCGAATTGACTGAGCACCTCCAAACGGTGCGCGCTCCAATGTCCGTGATCAAGCGGACGCGCGGAGCCAACTTCAAATGGATCGCCACCATTTAAAATATGTTCACGATGCAACCACGCGCTGCGCCGCAAAATGGGCGTGGCAACTTTCTTGTCGCGCAAACAAATGCTTGAGGCGCGCGTTTCAAGTTGCTCAAACAGCGGCGCGTCTTTCAGCAGTGCAATCTTTACCACTTCGCTGAAGCCGCCCAGCCAATGTTCAATGGGAAGCGTGGTAAGAAAATGTTCGTCGCACAAAATCGCCCACGGTGAAGTGAAGCAACCCAGCGCGTTTTTCTGGCCGTACATGTTCACGCCACATTTCACGCCCATGGCGGAATCATCTTGCGCAAGCGTGGTGGTTGGAATACGAATCATGCGCACGCCGCGGTGGGCAATGGCCGCGCCAAAACCAACCGCGTCCAGCACGGCGCCGCCACCAATGGCAATGACCGCGCCGTGGCGATTCACGCCGTGATCAAAACAAATTTTGGCAACACGCTCCGCAAACTTCAATCCGTCTTTGCAAGCTTCACCACCCGGAATAGTTTCAACATGCGCGAGTGATGGAAGCAAAGTTTGCGCGCCAACGCTGTGTTGTAGGTTCGAAGTTGTTTCTGCATGCGCGGTGATCGGCGCGATTTTCATCGGTGTGGTTTGCAACCCCGCGATAGCGCCAACAAGTTCATGCTGCAAGTTTGGCCAACTTTGCGCAACACCGGAATCAATAAAGGCCACGCAATGTCCGTGCACTCCAGCAAGTGCCGCTGCAAAAGCCGCGTTTCCAGGCGCAAGCACATGATCACTCCACCACACGCGGTGCTGGAACTTTGCGGAGCACGTTGTAGCCCACTCGGTGTGCAGCGCATTCAATTGCGCACTTGCTTGACTTTCATTTGTGGGCGTGATCGGGTTCATACACTTGAAGAGTAGGTTTGAAATTAGCCCTGAAACACCAAGAAACCACGAATTATAAATATTTCATGAAGGCAATTCGCAAAGCGAATAATTTGTTGAAACCCAAGGACAATGTGGGAATGCTGAACGCGATTCATCTCTTCGTCGTATGTGCGTGCGCAATTGATTTTGGAACTCCGCCATCATCGGCAAGTGTTCCCTCTGGCGCAACAGTTGAATGCGCCTTGAAGTTGCATGCGCTCAGCCGTTTCCAAACGAGTTGGTGGAACATGTCCGGCGCGGAAATTCCTGCGTATGACTCCGTGAATAAAAGATTGTGGTTCACCAACAACGCAGAAGGATTGGAATGCATCAGCATTGCCGATCCAACCAAGCCCGAGCAATTTAAAACCATTCGGCAATTCGGACTGAACAGCGTAGCCGTGGGTGGCAATGTGATCGCGATTGCAAGCCAGCCCAAGAGTAAGGATGTGCGTGGCTCAGTGAGCTTTTTTGATCTTGACGGAAATAAAATTTCCAAAGTTGAAGTTGGTTTCAATCCTGACATGATTAAATTCACGCACGATGGCAAGCGATTGCTTGTGGTCAATGAAGGCGAAGCGCCAACCGACGGACACAGTGATCCAGTTGGTTCGATTGGTGTTGTGGATATTTCTGGCGGCACCGACAAACCGATTGTTCGCGATTGCGGATTTGATGCGTTTGAAAAACAGAAAACAGATTTGGTCAAGCGAGGCATGCACATGGTCACGCCAAATGCAGGGTTTTCACAGGAAATTGAGCCTGAATACATGGCTCTTTCAAACGACGACACCAAGGCTTACGCCACGCTACAGGAAAATAACGCCATCGCTGTGATTGATCTTGCGCCAGGCCATGAGCGGGTTGAGCGCATAGAACCGCTGGGCTTCAAGAATTTCATGAAGCCTGGCTGCGGCCTTGACGCCAGCGATAAAGATGGCGCGAATCACATTCAAAATCTTCCGGTGTTTGGTTTGTACCAACCAGATGGTGTCGCATGTTTTGAAAATGGTGGCGCGCGTTACTTGGTCACAGCCAATGAAGGCGAAGACCGCGAGCGTGATGATTTTACCGAGGCGGTGCAATTTGGAAAATTGAAGAACACGCAAAGCAAGGGCAAAAGTAATGGCAAAGGAAAAGCCTCCGCCATTGATGAGGAATCTTTCGCCAAGCAACTTGGCGCGGACAACACAATGCGCGTGCAGGATTTGTCGAAGCCGGAAAATATGGGCCGCTTGAAAGTAAGTTCGTTGCGTGGTGACGACGATGGAGATGGCGATTTCGACCGCGTGTTCTGTTTCGGAGGGCGTTCAGTCAGCATTTGGAAAGTTTCGACGGACGGTTCTATCGAGCAAGCATGGGATTCCGGTGATGAAATTGAGCGCGTGATTTCGCAGCAAATGCCCAAGGCTTTCAACATGGACAGCATGAAAAGCCCCAGTCGCGACGCACGCAGCACTTCCAAAGGTCCCGAGCCCGAGACGCCTATTGTGGCCACCATCAATGGAGTGCGAATTTTATTTTGCGTGCTTGAGCGCGCTGGTGGAATTATGTCGTGGAATATTTCCGATCCGTCACATCCAAAGTTTTTGGCGTACGTGAATCCGCGCGACCCAACGGTGGACTTGGATAATGACACCGATAAAGATGGCAAGCCCGATCACTCCTTAGAAGCGGGAGACATTGCGCCTGAGGGAATTTTGTATATCGCGCCAGAGCAAAGTCCTAGTGGCAAGCCGCTTCTTGTTGTGTGCAATGAAGGCAGCGGCAATGTCACCCTGTATGAGATTGAAGTTACGCCCGCGCAGTAATCGCTCGCGAATTCATTCCCGCTATTTTAAGAATCGTTCAATGGCTATTCGTAAATTTGAAGCGAGCCTATTTTGAAAGCGCTTGGAGCATGGTTTGAAATCCATGCGATAGCCGTTTCACAAACAAGTGTTCCCTGCGCTATTGTGAACGTATGAAATTTTCTCATTGCGCATTGTGCCTTTGCGTTCTTGCGATTCCGCCAAATCTTGCAAGCGCTCAAAGCACGCCAGAAGCGGGGAATCACGCGCATTCTGCGCCAATGACGAGTGCTGTCACAGACACGCCGTCGGCAAATCCACTGCGTGACGCTGGTGTCGCGCAGGCTGATCGTGTGGTGGCGCTGACCGCCAAAGCCAAGAGCGCTTCTGTTTCCATAGCCGCGGCAACCTTGTCGGAAATTGAAGCTTGCGACGCGTGCCTTGCGCGCAATGATCTTGCCACCATTCTTGCGGCTCAGCCAGCAGCGGATTTAAAATCGCTTGCGCCAACTCTTGTGAGCAAGGCCCAAGACTCCACTAAAGATGCGGACAAAGATTCACCACATGTATCAACAAGTCGATTTGTGAAAGCCGCCTGCATTCGCGCCATCTTTGCTTTGCCAGAAATTGATCGACCCGCGGCGGCCGCCGCGTGGAAGCCCGTGATGTTGAAGACCACAAGCGTGCCTGGCAAAATGGTGTGGGACCCAAAGGAATTCATCGTCGCGCCAAACGCAATCGTTGCCATTGAAATGGT
>CAJACJ010000482.1 GCA_903938205.1 uncultured bacterium | reverse complement strand
GGTGGATGAGTAGCCCAAGGCAAACGCAAAAGATCAACTTGTTCAGAAAACTAAATCGACCACGCCCATTGTGTTGGTGGTCAAAGATGGAATTGTTTCAATTCGACCAGTGGTCAGCGGCGCCAGCAATTTGACTGACACCATCGTTATCAAAGGATTGCAAGAGGGCGAGACCGTGGTCACGGGTCCGTATCGCTCGCTTGAGTCTTTGAAAGAGGGCGACCGCGTGAAAGAAGAAGAAATGAAAGAAGGAATGCGCATGAATGGCGGTGGCGGCGGTAGTGGTGGCGGTGGTGGCGGTGGCGGTCGCCGTGGCGGTGGAATACGCATTGGATAATCCCATGAGTCAACCACTCATTGAGATTCGGGGACTTACGAAGATTTACCATGTTGGTATTGAAACAATCCATGCTTTGCGCGGAGTGAATTTTGATTTGTTCCAGGGTGAAATGGTGGCCATCATGGGCGCGTCGGGTAGTGGCAAGAGCACGCTTATGAACACGCTTGGTTGCCTTGATCAACCAACTGCCGGCACATACAAACTAGGTGGACGCTTGGTGAGCGAACTTGATTCCAACGAGTTGGCGGCCGTAAGAAACAAAGAAATTGGCTTTGTTTTTCAGAGTTTTGAACTACTGCCGCGATTGTCGGCGCTGGAAAATGTTGAGTTGCCGTTGCTGTATTCGCAAGGCCAAGGTTGGGGTTGGCGCAAGCGCAGGCGACAGATCGCCAAAGACGTGCTTGAGCGAGTTGGCTTGGCGGATCGCATGGATCACAGACCAAGCCAGTTGTCTGGTGGACAGAAACAACGCGTGGCTATTGCGCGCGCAATTTTAACCGAGCCAAAAATTTTAATGGCGGATGAGCCAACGGGAAATTTGGATTCCGTCACCACTGGTGAAATTTTGGAGCTGTTTGAGAAAATCCATAGCGATGGACAAACCGTTGTGATGGTGACGCATGAAAATGATGTAGCCGCACATTGTCAACGCGTGCTGCGGTTGCGCGACGGATTGATCTTGAGCGATCTTTCCGTGGATCAGGATGAAGCAGTGGGACCAATCGCCAAGGCGCAACGGAGCATGGGCGCATGCTAAGTCCGCTGTTTTATTTTGAGAGCATTCTTTTGGCGTTTCGCCAAATCTGGGCCAACAAGTTACGCAGTGCCTTAACGGCGCTTGGAATTATTGTGGGCGTGGCAAGCACCACGGCGGTCATTGCCGCGCTGACTGGTTTAAAGACGCAAGTGTTGAAGGAGTTTGAAACCTTTGGCGCTGCGCGTTTATACGTGTGGCCAAGCCGCCCTGACAACGCTCCGCGCAATCGATATCCCTGGGAAAAGGTGCGTTTGCGCGCCAGTGAAGCCAAAGCCATAGAAGAGCAATGCCGCAGCGTGAAATGCGTCACGCCAATTAGTTCGACCAGTTTAAGCGTGCAAAGCACAAATGAAACACTTGATGGAGTCAGCGTGACAGGCATGTGGCCGGCGTGGCATCAGACGGAAAATAGGCAGGTGATCATGGGCCGTCCCTTCAGCGGCGCGGACATAGAGAACGCGCGCCAAGTGTGCATGGTGAATGATTTGGCAATTCGTGATTTGAAATTAAAAAATGATCCCGTAGGCGAGCATTTGGTGATTGGTGGGCGGCGTTTTTTAATTGTGGGCGTTGTGGAGACCATCACCGAACGCATGACGGGCTTCAACACCATCAGCGCGGAATTATTTATACCGTTTCCACTGATGGAGAAGTTTCAAGACCGCGATTACTTCATGCAGATTGTGGCTATGGCGAGAAGTCCAGAGGAAGCCGAAGACGCCAAGGTTGAAATCACGCGCGTCATGAAAAAAATCCGTGGACTTGGTCCCGATGATCCTGAAACATTCCGTGTGCAGGCGATCGATCAATTCATCAATCAATTCAAGAGCATTGCGAGTGGAATTACGGCGGCGGCCGCCGGAATTGTGGCGATTAGTTTGTTGGTGGGTGGCATTGGAATTATGAACATCATGCTGGTGAGCGTGAGTGAACGCACACGTGAAATTGGTTTGCGCAAAGCTGTGGGCGCCACGCCATCAGCTATTTTACTGCAATTTCTGCTGGAAGCAGTCACATTGTGCCTAGTGGGCGGGTTGGTGGGCGTGATGATTGGCCAAGGATTTGCCATACTTGTGCGCATGATTCCT
>CAJACJ010000481.1 GCA_903938205.1 uncultured bacterium | reverse complement strand
CGGCAAGTTTGTTCCAATTATTAAAATCGCCCGCAAGCGAAACCTGCTTGGGTATCGACAGAGTTGGAGTGAAAGTAAAGGTAACGAGCCATCGATTGTTGGCGGCAACGCGTGTGGCTGACGTTGTTGCTGAGGATGTGCCTGAGCCCGAATTTTTGTCTGCCGCTTTCGCTGGAACTTTGGTGGCAGAGATGGAAGACGGAAGTTGCCCCGGACTTTGCGTGGTTGGTCGTTGAACCAGTGGAATACTTGGCGGAAATTCCTGCGGCGGCGCCATGGTTGCTGCAACCATCGCAATCCACATCACAACGCAGGCCCCTATTGCGCAACGCATTTGTGGCATTTTGCAAGCACGCTTTCCAACAAAACGGAATGCTGCAATGAGTGGGCAAACATAATTGAAAGGCAAACTTTGACGCATGGGGCTGTATGAGAACCATATACTTCTTTCATGCGTCGAGGTAGCGAAATCTGGAAAACTTTTACGTATCTGGCTCGTGGGTTTTTCGCCTTCGCCGCCATTGCGCTTGTGCTGTGGAGTTTCGCGCGCGTGGGCCTGCGCCAATTGAATCATTGGAGCGAGTCCGCTCAAATCAAACAAGAATTAGTGGTGTTGCATTGGTCTGGCGAAGGCGGTCCTGAAGAGGACGAAATTGTCGACAACAGTTTGCGCGCCTTTGAAGCCGCCAACCCTGGCGTGCGCGTGCGCCGAATCAATCCTGGGGACGCGGGAAGTTTTTACACCAAGTTGCAAACCATGCTTGCTTCTGGCGAGCCGCCCGATGTTTTCTATGTTGGCGCCGAACGAGTCGCAAGTTTTTCCGACATGGGTTTGCTTGAGCCACTTAATGGCTTTTTGGAAAGTGATCGCAAGAGCAATGTGGCGGATCGAATCAAGCTTGAGGATTTCTACCCCACCACCGTGTCCGCCTTTCGATTTGATGGAAAAAATGCGGGTAATGGAGAGCTGTATGGCATACCGAAAGATTTCACAACGGTCGGCTTCTATTACAACAAAGATTTGTTCAAGAAGGCCGGCCTGAAATTTCCGAGCAATAACTGGACATGGGATGAATACATCGCAGACGCGCGCGCCATTGCCAAGTTGAAAGACGCCAATGGCGAAGGTTACATCGGCAGTGAATTTGTGACGTGGCCAATGATGGTGCGCGCTTACTTGCGCAGCGAAGGCGTGGAGGTGCGCGGAAATAATTTTGATGAACTTCGCTTGGAAGATCCCAAGGTACAAGCCGCGCTGGAGCGCCTGCGGTCGTGGCGCCAAGATGAAAACAACACGCTCACAAGTGGTCGCAGCAAATTGGCCACTGGCGCCGCAGTGTTCACAACTGGTCGTGTTGGCATGGCCGGTCCCTTCGGACGATGGGTTGTTCCTGAGTACCGCCGCATTCAAGACTTTGACTGGGACTACGCCCCGCTTCCTCGCGGAGCCGCGGACGGAAATGTGATTGCAACCGTGTCGTGGTCCATGGCCAAGCAAAGCAAGAACAAGGACACCGCGTGGAAACTTATTCGCTGGCTCACGGGTCCAGACGCTCAGGCATCCGGCGCCAAATTAGGTCTTGCAATTCCAACCATTCGCTCCGTTGCGCAAAGTCCAGCGTTTCTAGATTCCAGCAAGAAACCCCTGAATAATCAAGGCTTTTTAGATCCCGCTCCCAACGCTCTGGTGGTGGATTGGCCCGCGAATCCGCGCTTTGAACAATTGCTTGGTGGCACACTTGACCGCTCGTTGAAAGTGGGTGATCAAACCGTGAAGCAATCCACTGAAGACTTCAACCGCTTGTGGAATGCCGAAGCCATGAGCCCATTGGCGCGCGCGCAATTTGAATCATTTCCATGGGCCGTCTTTGGATGGACTATTTCACTGTGCACTATTGCGATCATTTCAGTGCTGGCTTTCTTGGCGCTGCGTTCTTACGGCGATCGCGCCATGACACGCGAGGCGCGCTGGGGCTGGCTACTAGTATCGCCGTGGCTTTTGGGATTTATTCTTTTCATGGCGTTTCCAATTGTCATGAGCCTGCTTCTTGGCTTTGCAAAGTGGCGCGGCGTAAGCACATTGGATGAAGCCACCTGGGTCGGTTGGGGAAATTACAAACAACTTCTGTTCCACGACGAACGATTTATCACAAGTTTGAAAGTGACTTTGTATTACACGCTCATTGCCGTTCCCGGTGGACAAATACTGGCGCTGTTGGCCGCGCTGTTGATGAATCAAAAAGTCCGCGGTATTCATTTTTTCCGCGCGGCGTGGTATTTACCAAGCGTGCTGGCCGGAGTTGGCGTGGCCGTGTTGTGGCGCTGGGTGTTTGACACCGACGGCGGACTTATGAATGCGGCGCTGCGACCAATGCTTCATCTCGTTGGATCCACGCCGCCAGATTGGTTTGGCAAAGACGCCGCGGTGTGGGGCGCACCCGCGTTTGCCATCATGGGTTTCTGGATGGTGGGTGGTGGAATGATGATTTATTTGGCGGGTTTACAGGGCATTCCAGAAGAATTACAAGAGGCCGCTCAAATCGATGGCGTGGGCGCGGTCGGCCGATTTCTCCGCATCACCATTCCAATGTTAAGCCCGGTGATTTTGTTCAATGTGATCATGTCCATCATTGGATGCTTCCAAGTGTTCACGCAAGCTTTCGTCATGACTGGCG
>CAJACJ010000480.1 GCA_903938205.1 uncultured bacterium | reverse complement strand
TTTTACTCTCGCCAGCATCAACGCGTCGCTGGGCTGATTGAAACTCGACTTGGCGTTGCACTGCGATCTCGCGCCTGACATCCTCAAATCGACGCCGGCCGCTATCCAAGTCGGCTTTCAAAATGGCATCGGAGGCTATGACGGAATCAACAGCTTCTTCCAACTTGTCCCGACTCAACGGCTGATATTCCGGTCGAGAAACATCACGCGCCACCAATACCTCATCACGAATAGCAATGCGATCAAAATCATCCACCGCGGGACGTGTCCGCATCCATTGAACAAAGATAAATATTCCCAAACCACAAACTAAAAACAAAACCGCGTTCAATCCGACAAGCCCCACCCACTTACCAACAAGATATTGAAATCGATCCAGCGGCTTGGTCATCAATTGCCATATTTGTTTGTCACGAATTTCAAACGCAACGGTCGCGCAACCCAACGTCAATGTCATGCATGCGGCGCAGACATACGCGATATCCAATGAACGCGACATGAATGTTTGAATCTGATAACGCAACGGGCTAGACCCGTCAATAAAAACTGGCAAGAGAGGAAGCGCGATGAGCACCACGGCGATAAAAGAAACGCTGATTCGAAGCCGAATGGATTCACGCACCAACGTTTGCGCCACTGCGCACCAACCCTCACGCGCGCCGAGTAGGACAATTAAAAGTTGTATTAACAGGCCAAATGCAAGCAAAAGCGCGGTGATTCCCGTGGTGACGAATGCCACGGAAAAATATCCTTGAGTCACCGAAGGCAACACAATGGCCGCGCAGGTGATCATGATGCAGAGATATGGAATAAAAAAATTCAGCCACAGCGCCAGGAATGTTGCTCCCAACAGAATTGCGGTCACCGCAAGCGGTGATGTGGGTCGCTCCACCATGAAGACTGGCGACCACGATGGGAAACTTGGAGCAAGCAGTACGTCGGAAATCAACGCGGCATCCACCACTTTCCCTTGACGATCAAATAAATCGTTTCCCATGTAACGCAAGCGACTGCTTTGAAACTTGCCCATGGAGGTCGTCACTTCGCCTCGTTCCAGCAAGGCCACGCTGATTGGTTCACGATCCAACAAGTTGCTTTGCTGCACAATCATTTCAATGGCGTCGCGCTGTGATTGCAACCTTGCGCTGGCCACAAAAAAAGGAGTCATCAAACCCAAGACAACAAGAGTTGAAATGATCGTGGCGATGACCTTGACACGCGTCTTTTGGAAGCGATTGTTCCAACGCCACCAACGCTCCCGAAACGACTGTGTCAAGAAGATTTGCTCCCTGGAGATTTGGGATCATTGCCAAGAAGTCCATCAAGGACTCCGCGATCGACATCGCTGGCCACATGTGGCGCATTCACATTGCGAGTCTTTTCAGCCGGAATTGGCGCTTCTTTCACCAGTTCGTTGAGAACATTCGCGGCGGAAGCCTTCTCCTTGGATTGAATGGGTTTCACCACTTTCGCTGGCTTAGCGACCGGCGTGGCGGCAAGACTTTCGACCAGCCCGACACCATCCGTCGCGTCCTCCGCCAAGAATGCGGCTGTTTTTCCGCCATGTAAAGCGCCGCTATTTGAGAGTTGCTCCGCCTTGGCTTGCTCGACAATCTTCATGAACAAATCCTCAAGCTTTTGGCGAGGCGCATGGGCGCTTTCAATGCCAAGGCCTTGCGAATCCTGTAAAACCTTTTCAATTTTTGAAATTGTTTCAGGAAGAAGGCGTTGAGTTTGAATAACAGTGTGATCGGAATCCTCTAGTAACTCGTCGCCACTTCCACTCGCTCTAATTTTTCCGCCATACAAAACAACCATTCGATCACACACGTCTTCCACGTCCGACAAAAGATGGCTGGAAAGAAGGATAGTTTTTCCTCGGCGACCCAGCTCAAGAAGAAGGTCCTTAACTTGACGGGTACCAATTGGATCAAGTCCGCTTGTTGGCTCATCCAAAATTAAAAAATCTGGATCATTGACAAGAGCCTGCGCCAAACCAAGACGGCGCGCCATGCCCTTTGAAAACTCGCCAACTTGGCGTCGACCAACCTGATTCAGCCCCACCATTTCCAATAATTCCTCACAGCGACGCCTGCGAACGCGTCGATCCAAACCAAACAATTTGCCGTAATAATCCAGCGTTTCCATTGGATTGAGAAATCGATACAAATAACTTTCTTCGGGCAAATAGCCAATCCTGGATTTCACTTTCACATCGTCAGGCGTGTGGCCCAACACAGTCAAGCGGCCATGGGTTGGTCGCAAGAGACCCAAGATCATTTTAATGGTGGTGCTCTTGCCGCTTCCATTTGGACCTAGCAGTCCAAAAATTTCATGCTGACGGATTTCAAAATCAATTCCATCAACGGCGACTGCTTTGGCTCGCATCCAAAAATCGGTGAATACTTTGGTCAGGCCAACAGCTTGCACAGCAAGGTCAGTGCTGATTTGGGAATTGCGCGCCATTACTTATTCTCCCTACCAAATCCCTGCGTGGCTTTTTCATCCAATCGACGACCTGCTTTATCAAGGGTGGTCTGCTTCACGCCAATCTGCCAACTTGGACGCAGCGCCTCCATAATTGCCGCGCCCTTCTTGCGTCGAGCCATGTCAGCGTTGCGTCGCAACTGCATGACTTCGGGACTTGATGCAATGGATATCTGGCTTTGTCCAACTCCCGGTGGCATGGAGAAAACTTCGACTTCAGTTTGAGTCAACACGCTGCGCAATGCATCAAGCCACAGTTGTCGTGCCAACTGCTTCGGATTCTGATCCCACGTGTCTTGAAGTCCCTCAATACGGCGAACATCTTTGCTTAAATTTGCGGCAATAGCGCTCTGGTAACTTTTAGCGCGATTGACAATTGAGCTTGCAAATCCGCCAATATCCTTCATTTCCAGCCGTTGCCCAATTTCACGCAGCAACTCATCAGCGTGCGCAAGATCGCCCGCGGAGAGCACAGCTTCATAGCCATCAATCAAGTTCAATATTTGCTCATAGTTTGGACCCGCAGCCGCTAAAAGTTGGGCGGTAGCGTCTTGGCGCGCGCGGTCCACAATGGTCTTGGCATCTTCCTTGCCAGTTTGCACGCGACGCAAAACATTACGCACAACAAATGGGGCGCTGCGCTCGGGCATGGTTACTTTTTGCAATTGAATTCCGCTGGATATCTCATCAAGCACGCGCTGCGCTTCCACTTGCACAAGCGCCGCGGGTTGCTCGCGTTGATCCACAAGTTCACTCAAAGGAATTCGAGCGATCGCCGCGGTCACTCCGCGAGAAAGCGCGATGCGAACAATGGCGTCGCCTTTTTCTATGTCAACCGCTTCTAAAAATCGAACAGGATCTTCAACCACGTACTCAGCGGCCAATTGAATATGAGCCAAATCACCATCACCGGTGATCACAGTTCCATCCACGCCTGGCTTCATGGGAGCGGTTGGATCCGCATTATCGATCATTTGTTCAATGGTTGTGGTCTTCGCGGACATGCGTGGCCAAAATTCGAAACGCAGTTCAACCGTTCGCTTGGTTTCAAAGACCGTGATGTCTCCAACTGGATACGGCCAAAATGGATTCAATCCAGGAATCAAAGCCTCTTGCCCCGGTTCACCAGAAATTCTGCCAAAAATGGAGCGAACTCCACTCATTCCCTCTTGCACAGTTTGAAAGCCGCTGAATAAAAATGTAATGATGAGACCAACAATGGCCACTTGCAGAAGTCGGTAGGAAAGACGCAGCGCTTCACCAAGACTTTGATTGGCTGGATCCATGGCCTGCCGCATCGCGGCCTCGGCGGCCACAGGCGCGGCGACTTCAAATTGCGCGCTGGCACCGCGACGAGGTGATTCGGTTTCTTCCGAATCTTCCTGTGGAAGTTGGTTATCTGCGTCCGACATTTATTTATTTCCCGCGGGGACTGACTGCCCCCAAGAGGATTTCTGTGGAGGTTGAGGAATACCTTTCGCATCAACCGGGGAATCCAGATCCATCATGTGAAACGGCGCCTTGTTCATGTCCGTGATGAATGTGGTGCTGCCAGAAAGACTGGCGCGAAGCGTGTCAAGCCACGCCAAGAAAATAGCCAGGTCAGCTTCCTTTTTCATTTGCTCGTAGTAGCGCGTTGCTTCTGTGTTGCCAACGGCCTCAAGTTCCGCGGCCCACTGCTCCGCAAAATTACGAATAGTGTCGGCCTGGCTTGCGGCCATACTTTTAATTGCGTCGGCCTCCGCTTGCCCACGGCTCTCTTCCAAATTGGCAAGAGTTTCTTGAACCGCGCTCATTCTCTTGATGACAGCGAGCGTGGTCTTTGGGGGCAATACAACTTGACTCAATCCAACTGTGACTGGCTCGACGCCAACCATTGGATTTCGCTTGATATCAGCCAATAATGAGGCTTCCGCCGCGGGAAGTCGGCTATTTGAACCAATCAAATCAGTGAAAGAAAACTGGCCAACCGAACCGCGAATACTTGCGTTGAGTCGCGTTTCAAGTTCTTTGCTGGCCGTGTCCAAATTGCCATAGCCCGTGTAAAACGCGAGCGGCGCATCATTCTTGCTGTCGACACGCCACAAAAGAAATGCTTTCACCACAACTTGCTGGCCGTCCTTGGTCAGCACAGTTTCCATGTTGCTTTCCGAAAGTTGTAACCGCGTGTCAAGCTTGGCAACTTGATCAATAAAGAATGGTGCCTTGAAGTGAAGTCCCGCATCCCGAACAATGCCGGCTGGCTTTCCAAAACGCGTAGCCACGGCGACTTCGTGGTAATTGACCGTGTAGGTGGTGTTGAACAATGTCAGCACCAGAAGAATGAATGCAGCTGCGGCGATAGGGAGTGTCTTTGACATGATGATTCGGTCCTGACTTACTGATCTGATTTCTTCTCAACATAATCAGCCAAGTTGAAACCAACTTCTGGCTGTTGCATTTGAATATCCACACGAATGCGATTGGGATCGATACCTAAAACATATTTTTGACGGACATTGGAAAGACTTTGCGAAATTGATTCCATGAGTTTGCGCTGCATGAACAATTCAGGCGCTATGTGATATGCGCCAGCCTGCCCCAATACCGCGCTGGCAGTTCTGCGTGCATTCAAATGCAATTCCCAACGACGCGCCCGCGAACGCTTGATTTGGGTCGCCACTTGGCCACGTGTTGAAACCAAAATATTTTCCACAACAAGACGCGCGGCTCGTGTTTCTGGCGCATTTTCGCCTTTATCGTGCATGGCCACACGCCACGCTTCAATTGCGTCAACGGCTTTGGAACCCAAACGCGCGTCACCAAGCAATGTCGCCATGGTGGTGTTCACAATGCGCTGCGCTTCCTCTTTAAAGTTGCGCGCGTTCTGTGTATCCATTGAAAGTTCCTCATACATGGCCGCGGATTCTCCAGGCGGTCGCAGCGCGGGAATCTGAACACTGACCGCTTCCACCCCGGTGCGCTCAAGATCGAATGATTTCTGAATGCGTTCACGAAGCGCGGTTGCCAAGGCGGCGCCGCTTGGGCTGAGCACTTCATCAAGCGGACGAGTTGAAAGATATTGACAGACTTCGCGTCGACAAATTTCGCGCAAAATCACTTCGCGCATTTCATAACCAGAGCGGCGAAGTTTCACATCGCTTGCGAAGTTCAACCAAGGCAACAGGCCGTCCGATTTAATGCGCCAAATTAAAACCAAGTCCGCATCAACAAGCGCGAATCGATCGCTAATTCCATTGGCTGCAGTGTCAGCGACTGGATCTATGCCAGCGACTGGCGCAAGCGGTGAAAGAACAGCGGCAGCTTCACTTCCAGCGCCCAAATCTCTTTGCACTTCAACCGCGAGTTTTGGCGCCGCGACCAAATATGAAGGTCGCCCGCTATCAGATTCAGCGGCATCGCCCCACAAATTCACCTTTCCAACTTTCAGGCTGCCGTTCTGCAAAGGCAGCGCGTGCACTTGCGCAATATCAACCACTTCGGCGGTTTCAAATGGCCAAGGCAATTTCCACATGAGCTCACCTTGATGAACTCGCCCAGCAATTGAACCACCGCGAAGTCGAACCGCTTGTTCACCAGGACCAACCACCACAATGGAACTCAGAATTAAAAGCGCAACTAATCCAAGTGCCACCAACGCGCCACTGCTTCGAAGCAGAAGTTTGTATCCCCAACTGGAAGTGATGTCGAAACCAAATTGATAGTTGACCGCCTCATTAATTCCACGAACCAAATTGTCCGGCGCGGCGAGCAATCCAAGCACGCGACTATCAAACGCGGGGCGCGGAATTTCATTGGCGCGGCGCGGCCGATATAGATTCAAAGTCCAATTTAAAAAGATTTCAATGGCCAACGCGATTTGGAATCCCGCTATTCCAAGCGCCATCCATTCCATAATCGCTGGCCGCTGAAATACATGAAAGACAATTCCAACAGCTGCCGCAAGATTGACTAAAGCGCTGCCAACCATGAACCCAGCGCCGCCGCGCAAATTTTGCCACGCTGGTTGCTTTGACATGCCCGCCACAAAACGCGCGAAAATGAAGGCGATTAAAGCCAAACCAATACACACGGCAAGTTGCCAACCCAACGCGGAACCAACCGAGAATGAAATGCCGTCGGGACCTGGATCCTGCATCTCACGCAAGTGAGTCCAATTCCACAGACCCAATCCAAGCAATAAAAAAGCCACAGCCAAACTGACTGCGGGCATAAGCCAGCGATGCATCTGACTTAAGCGCCGCGCCGCGGCTTCTTGATCAAGCGCCGACCGCTCAAAAATGGTTTCCCCACGCGAATTCTCAAGTTCCTCGCGTTCAAGTGATTCAAGTCGTTCAAGACGATGTTGATGGAAAACCACCGCAAGCGCGACCCACACGGGGATTCCGCAGAGAACGGAAATAGACGCCACGATTAGGGTGGTATCGCCAGCGAGGCGTCCAAACACCAAAAGAACAATTCCCGTTGCAAACTGGAGCAAAAACCCAAGTACGGAAACTCGGCTGGCTTGTTGATAAGAAAACTGGTCGATTCTCATGGGGTCAAACTTTGGTTTGGAAATAGTATCGCAGAGATGCTATGCCGGTGCGCCGATATTTTTGTTTACTAAAAAATATGAATTAGGTTCACCCTTGCGTTACTCTTAGCGAACAATTTCTCGGACTTCCTCGAAGGAACACCCATGTCTTGGATTGAAAAACTACTCGCCCTCACACGAAACACTCTGTTGGAATGCATCCGTCAACCCGTCACCTTAGTGGCCGGAGTCATTGGTTTTATCTTTGTTTTTCTCTCTATTCCCTTCAGTTCCTTCACCATGGAGGACGATCAGCGCATGTTCGTTGACATTGGGTTGTCCACTATTTTCATGTGCGGAATCATCATGTCGGCATTTCTTGCCACTGGCGTTGTCAGCCGTGAAATTGAAAATAAAACAGTGTTGACCGTGGTCAGCAAACCCGTTCCGCGGCCGCTCTTTGTGCTAGGAAAATTCCTTGGTGTTGCAAGCGTTCTTGTCATGGTGACGCTGTGGCTGGGATTTATTTTCATGCTGACGGAATTGCACGGAACCATGCCCACCGTGATGACGCCCTACAACCAACCAGTGCTGACATTTGGATTGGCTG
>CAJACJ010000479.1 GCA_903938205.1 uncultured bacterium | reverse complement strand
TGCACAGTGCGCGGAACGCTGGACAGCGGAACATTGGTTCCAGTGCCACCACCAGAACCAAAGGTGCGCAAGTTGCTGCTGGAAGTTCCAACTGCAAAACTAGAACTGGTCACCATGAAACGACTGGCGCTGCCTGGCTTGATTTCACAAACGCATGTTGCAAGTTCGCCAACAGGAAGCGTGACCACAGCGCCCGCGGTGAAACCACTTCCATTGTTGATGTACACGCGAACTGTTCCATCGGTGAGACCAACAACAACATCGTTTCGTGTGCCGTCGCCGCTGAAATCACCAACAGCAAGCGCGGTTGGTGTCGCAGGTAAAGCTTTGAGAATGCTTGTTGCACCCAAGTTGCCCAAGCCGTCATTCATAAGCACTTGCACAAGACCTGTTGAACCAGTCTTCACTGCAAGCGCAATGTCATCAAAGCCATCATTGTTAAAGTCCATTCCTTCAGCCGCAATCGCAACGCCGCTTGCACTTGCACCAGTGGTGCTGCTTAAGTTAGCTGCGCTTGGCATTGGCAGAAGTTTCAAAGAAAACACGGTGCGGCCGTTGACATCACTTGGCACCAACGTGAGAAACTTACCCGCTGGTGGCGCAATGTCAGATTGCAAAATGTCGAAATAGCCGTTGGCCGTTGCGCAGGTGAGCACTGGCATATCAAGGTCGTCGGGTAAATCTTCTCCTGCTGTGAATAGCCAAAGTCGACCAGAGAGATTTGCGTCGGTGGTTACTTTTAAGACTGGCGGACCAACGAGTGATCCCAACTCGGAGTATGCGTTTACAATAATTGTTGAACCAGGGCTTGTTGCCAAAGTGCCTGCAGAGCCTTCACACACGGCATCCAAACTTGGGTCAATTCCCACACTGCCATATGCACCAAGATTCACACTGCTTTGCGAACCAGGTGTCTGGTAATGCCCGTTTGACCATTGCCACACACCATGATCTTGCCAAGCGCTTCCGCTGACAGCCAATGTGGCGTTTCCAGGTCGTGGCGAATTGCCGCACTGCAAATATTCGCCGTCCGCAATTCCAAGACTTTCATATCCGGCACCGCCGGCGACGAAACTGAAATAACCATTTGGATCTGTTTGGTTGGGGTCCCAACTATCTCCCCACGACACCACCGTTCCGTCCAACTTCAGAGCAACCGATCTCCATTCTCCACTGGCCACTTGTGTCACGCCAGAGAGATTCTCCGGAGGCATAATTGTAGTTGGGGGAAAACACACAACTGTCCCATCGATTTTCAACGCAACGTATTGATTGCCAACATCAACCTGCATCACATTTGAAAGATCGGAAGGCATTCCCCAATGAGCAACCAAATCATTTGGCCACCCAACCAAAGTGCCATTCGTTTTCAGTGCAACTGTGTCGAAACCCGCTGCAACTTGCACAACATCGCTGACAACTACCCCCATTAACTTTGAACGCACACCAAATTCACCAGGTGGCATTGTTGTTGAATCCGCGATAGGAGCGCCGGTTTCATCTGTACCAAGGCACTCACCACCATAATTGTAGCCCCAGGCGACGACGGTGCCATCCACCAGCCGCGCAACATTGGTGTAAGAGCCACAATCAATCTGAGTTGCAAGCGCTGGCAAAAGTGGTGCGGGATCCATATAGCCACCCCACGAAACAACCTTGCCATTATCGAGCAACGCAGCAGAGTGAATGGACCCTGCAGAAATTTGAATAGGGTTTCCGAAACCGTTGCCAATGCTATTTGCCGGAATGTCGGCCTGTTGATACGCACGATCGCCAAGACATTTAATTTCATTGGTGCCGTTCGCAGCCCGTTTCAAGACAACGGTATGTTGTGATCCAGCGGCCACCTGTTTCACATTCATCAAACTCACTGGGGGATCACACTGACTGAAGTTGTTGGATCCCCAACAAATCACGCCCTTGGTTGCGCATGTACCTGAAGAGATGGCAACTGTATGTTTGCCACCGGTACCGAGTTGAGTAACTGTGCATGTCGGATTTGCCTGATCACGAAACTCAATTGGCACTTCGCCATGTTTGTCATCATCAGCTTCCTCTTGCGACCAGCCATCTACGATTCCATCGGAGAAAACAACTGTGGTATTTCCCTCACTAGTTGTCATTTGTTGAATGGGTGTAGTTTCGGCCTTTGTAGAAATTGCATCTGGTATGCGCCACCAGCGGAACCCAGAGGGCCCCTGATCGCCACCCCATGCCACCACTTTTCCATCATTCTTGAGTGCCACGGAATGCCACATTGAAGCCGCAATTTTTTTTACGTCACTCAGATCTGTTGGAACTGTCGCCTGTCCATACCAGTTGCCGCTGTAATCGTAATTGCTGCCCCAGCCAACAACTGTGCCATTGGGTTTGAGTGCAAGAGAGTGCTCATATCCCGACGCAGTCTGTGTCACACCTTGAAGATCAGCTGGCACAACATTGGAGCCGTCCCCAAATGAACCCCAACCCACGACAGTGCCATCATATTTAGTTGCCAGAACATTAGCGGCTCCTGCTGAAATATGGGCGACACTTGTGAGCGTGACACCCAAGATCTTTATAGGTGTGGCATCAACTTTTGTTGATGGGTCCGTGATCATGCTTCCATCCGCATCCGAACCTACACATTGACCGTACCAGTTTGCTCCCCAAGCCACAGCTGTTCCATCATTTTTTACGGCCGCGCTGAAATATTCTCCACCGGCAACTTCCACTACACCAAAGAGCCCAGAAGGCACGGAGCATTGTTTCACATTGTCGCGACCCCATGCCGCCAGACTGCCATCGACTTTGATTGCGACAGTGTGATACATACCAGCCGCCACTTTGATGTAGGGCAGAGTGGAACCGATCGAATTACCAAAGGCGCGATCGTTTGTGTCATTTCCGCCAGCATTCGCTCCCCATCGAACCAACTGACCTTCGGTGTACTGCGCATGCGAAGAAGTGGTTGCGACTAGACAAGCTATGGTTGAAAAAGTAAATGAGAAGCAACGAAGATTTTTGGCGATAAAATTATTCATAGTTTGCCTTTGAATTAATTTACTCTGAAACTTGGGGGGTACAAACAGCAATGCCCAATAATTCGCATTATTTGCGGAATTGAAATGCCATATTGCGCAAGGTTTTGGGTTCAATAACCGGTCTTGGAATGATTTCGTGGGCACATATAAATCCAATTTTCTTCCAGAATTGGTTTATGTCATACTTAAACTTCGCCGATTTGTGATCGGATCTTTATGTCAAAAACCACTCGAACTCTTGATGGCTATCTCGACGCTTGGGAATCCAAGCGCATGAGTGGTGGCCGCGCGTTGACGGACGCGGAGCATGTGGTGGTGCTTGAAGTTGGCGAGTTGGTTGCGCGGTTGCGCTTACCAGCCGATGTGACTCCAGAGTTGATGGATATTTTGCGCCGCTTTCAAAACGACGCTGCCGGCGCGCTGCAACTTTTGGCGGAGCGATTTCAAACCAGCGCCATTGAACTTGATTTGTATCGACGCAGTTGGCGCGACGTGCATGACGCGGCCTTTGAAAGATTGCTGCAACTGCGCGTGTCCGCCATGCAGTCGCGCGGGGCGGATCAGGAAAAAATTCATAATTTCAAAACGGAAATTTGCTCATGGCGCGATCAGCTTGCCCGCACAAGGCGTGATCGCGAGCAAGCCAGAGCTGATCGCGCTCAGCAAGTTGCGGCTGAGCAAGCGCGCTTGCAAGAAATTGAACAAGCGCGCCAAGAAGCGCAAGCTCGCGCCGAGGCGGAGGCGCGATTTGCGCAAGAGCAAAAAGTGGCGCAACAACAAGCGGCGCAACAAGCCAATCTTGCCGCACGCGCGCAGCGGCTTGATTCCATGAAATCCACGCACGCCGCTTCCATTGCACAGTTGCAAAGCGAAATACACATGGCGGAGGTCGATCGCCAAGGCTCGCAAAAAACGCTGCGTGAAATTGAAGATCGAATTGATCAAGCGGAGCAAATGCATCAGCAGGTTTCCGTGGCGCGCGACGCCGCGGACCAGGTTCGCGCGCAAGCTGTTCAGTCAACGGAAACTGCGAATCAGCTTAGAAATGCCTCGGAAAGCGCGTTGCTTGAAGCCAAGCGTTTGATGCAAGAGGCGGATCAGTTTCGCGCTTCTGCTGCCGCGTCAAAGGCGCATGCGGAATCCATTCGCGCGGCCGCGCAAACCGATCGCGCCGCCGCACAAGAAGCGGAAACGCGCTGGGCGCGGGATCAAAAGTTGGCGCAAGAAGCCATCGCGCGTTCGGAAGCCACGCGTGCAATTGTGGTGGAGGCTCAACAGCGCGCGGAGCGGGCGCAGAGTGTGGCGCGCGAATCGGAAAGTCGCGCCACTCGCTTTGAAGAAGCCGTGCGCATCGCCACCGAGCAAGCGTTGCAAGAGCGCGCGTTGGTACAAACCATGCTTGACCGCGTGGAGCGTGAACGAGCTTCGGTTGAGGAGGCCCGTCACCGCGCCGATGAGGAGCGTGTTGCGGCCGATGCGGCGCAGCGTCGCGCCAATGAACAACGAATTGTGGCGGAAGAAGCGGCGCGTCGAGCGGATGTTGAACGAGTCGCCGCCGAGCAGGCATTCGCGCGCGCTGATGCTGCTGCTGCGCGCGAGCGTGAACTTGTGGAAAATGTTGAGAAGCAGCGCGAGCTCGCTGTGGAAGCCATGCGTCGTGCGGATGAATTGTTGGTCACCGCAAAGATTGCAACCGATGAGGCCAGTATCGCGCGTGCGGAACTTGGCCAAGCCATAAACATGTTGGAGCGTGATCGCTCCGAGGAAATAGAGGCGCGTGCCGCGGCCGATCGTGAACGCACCGTGGCGATTGAAGCGGAGCGCAGCGCGCGCCGCGAACGCGAGGCCGTTGAACTTGCAAATGGGCGTTTATATAAGGAAATTGAAGCAATTCGTGAGGCTGATGCCCAGGCTGAAACAGCGTCCGCGCAGGCGCGCGAGGCCACCGCGCTGAGCGAGGACAAGCAACGGCAAGCAAGCGACGCGCAGGCGCGCGTGGAAAAACTTCTTGCGGAGTCGGAGTTGGCGCAGGCGGAAGCCGCGCGGCTTGAGCAAGAGGTGGAGCGTGTGGAACGCGACCTTGATCGCCGCCGCGCGATGGCGCAAGAGCAAGCGAATCGTTTGCGCGAGCGTGGAGAAGCGTGTGAACGGTTGCGTCAAGCTGTTGATGCGGCCGAAAAGAATTTAAAGTTGGAACTCGAAGCCATGTCGCTGGATGAGCAAGCCGTGCGTGAAGGATCCGCGGCATCGGAAACATTGGAGCGACTTGGAAAAACACTGGCTGAGGCGCAATCCGCCGCCGCGCAAATTCAACAACAGCGACGCGCGGTGCAAGCGGAGCATGAATTGCTTGCCGATCAAGAAGCGATTGCGTTGCGACGCCAACTGGAACTTGATCAAGAATTGACGCAACGAGTTGAAAGCGCCCGCAAGCGCGAGCATGAGGCCCGTCATCGCGCCAATCAATTGCGTGGCGAATTGCAGGACTTGGCGCCGCTGCAGGATGAATCCAAGCGCGACGTCGCTTAATGGGTAAGACAACTGTTTCGTGTCACGATTGATGATCGAATAGTCCCTTGCAACTTGTTCACGCAGTCGCATTTGAATGAACCGATCTTGCGAAATCACAACACGCTATTCCTGCGCAAAGGCCTTGAATCTGCGCTAATCTGATTCAATGAATATCCGCTTTCACCGCAGTCTTCTTGGGCAATTTATTCTCTTTGGAATTGTGCCTTTTCTTGCGGTCGCAATCCTAAGCGCGGCGGTTGGCGGTTCTCGAATGAGCACGTTGTTACGCGACCTTGGCGAAGAGGAAGTGCTTGGGAATGCTCGAAGTATTGCGAGCAATATCAATGATCAAAATAGCGCGACAATTCAAACCGCTCAACTCTTGGCGGCTGCCGCGGAGCATGGTTTTTTCGGCAAGCGCGAGGCAAGTATGGCGTTCACTCACGAAGTCCTGGAGGAATCACCAGAATTTTATGGCGCGCATTATTGCTATGAGCCAAACGCAGATGGAAAAGATTCTTTCTATCTCAAGGCGAATGCCGCTGCTATGGCAATTGGAAATGGAGCCGACGGCTACCCGATTGTTGGCGCCAAGAATGCCGGAGCATTATTGCCCGCCGCCGCAATTGACCTAAACGGCAGGTTTATTCCGTATTGGTTTCGTGAATCCACACAAGGTGACAAGATTGCATTGAAACCTTTGGCTGAATTTGAAAACTCTTGGTACCAAAGCCCCATGCGAAATTGGCGCGACCGAAAAAGTCGTGACGCGACATTGACCGAGCCTTACACCTATGAGGGCACCATGATGACCGAGTGCACAGTGCCCTTGGTCATTGATGGAAAATTCGTGGGCACAGCTGGCGTGGACCGCGCGCTTAGTCGAATTCAAGAGGCGCTGCAAACATTCGCCAACGAATCTGGAAACAATGTGTTTTTGCTTTCCAAAGGCGTAAAATTCATTGCCGCGATTTCACCTGTGGACGCAAGCGGCAAGCAATTGACGGACTTTTCGGATTTAAAAACCAAAGAAGTTGCCTCAACTGTATGGGCGCCCATTTTTCAACCACTGCTCACAAGCACTGACTCCGGGACCTTGTGGATGGATGATCCCACGACCAAAACCGAAACTATTTTCGCGACGGCTAAAATTCCAGCCGGTGGATGGACTGTCTTGGTACAAGTTCCCCCAGGAATAATCCAGGCCAGAATTTCTGATTTCACTTGGGCAAACTCGGTCATCACTGGTGTTGGAATTATTTTCGTGGCGTTCCTTCTTATGCGTTTGGCAAAACGTCTCGCGGGCAAAATTAAAAATGCCGCCGCTGCCGCCGCATTTGTTGCGCAAGGCGATTTGAGTCGCCGTTACTCGGATCCAACCAACCGCGATGAGTCCGGTCAACTTTTAGAATCCATGGATGTGATGGGTCAGCGCTTGAGCAGTTTGGTTGGCAAAGTTCGCGAAGCCACCATCACCATCACTGGAACGGCCAATGAAATGACCGCGGCCAGCCGTCAACAAGATGAGGTCGCACAATCATTCGGAGCAAGTTCCAGTGAAATTGCCGCGGCTATTCGCCAAATTTCCACCACGGGCTCCGAGTTGTTCCGCACCATGGAAACTGTTTCTTCCGGCGCAAAAGAATCGGCGCGCTTGGCGGCAGAGGGTCGAACTGATTTGCAAGACATGGCCGTCACCATGGATGCGCTCGCCACGGCCACTGGCGATATTTCTGGTCGCTTGTCCGCCATCAATGAGAAGGCGTCCAACATCAACGCGATTGTGATTGCCATTACCAAAGTTGCGGATCAAACGAATTTGCTTTCGGTGAACGCGGCGATTGAGGCGGAAAAAGCTGGCGAAAGTGGCAAGGGCTTCTTGGTGGTTGCGCGTGAAATTCGTCGCTTGGCCGATCAGACCGCTTCAGCAACGCTGGACATTGAGCGCATGGTGGAGCAAATGCAGACCGCGGTCTCTGGCGGCGTGATGGAAATGGATCGCTTCGCCGATCAGGTGCGACGTGGTGTTGGACAAGTCAACACTATTGGTCTGCGACTGGCGGGAGTGATTCAAGGCGTGGGTGACATTGGCGGACAATTTGGCGAGGTGACCAGCGGCATGCATAGCCAGGTGCAAGGCGCCGAGCAAATTCGTCAAAGCATGGACGGCTTCTCAAGTAATGCCGCGCGCGCGCGCGACGCCACCAAAGAATTCTCTGAGGCCGCGCAGTCTTTAATTCTTTCCATCAGCGCGTTGCGCGAAGCCGTCGCTCTGTTTCGCCTTGCAGAAAAGAACAAACACTAATTAAGTTTGAAACAACGTGTAGCCCTTGGATTGCAAGTCCATCACGCGCAACCAACCGTCGTTGTCCACTTTCACAGAGGGCAAAAGATCGGCGTTGCCAACGCCTAATTCTTTCAAGCGTGCGCCGCACACTTCGGTGTCCACGCCAGACTTCTGAAGATCTGTCACTAAACTTTTCCACGGATTACCAGTTGTGGTTCCCATGACGCGGTTAAACGCGGCGTCATTCAACGTCAGCACCATCGCAGGACCATCAAACACAAAGATTAAACTGACTTGCTTTGCGCCCGCTGCTTTCGCCTGCGCAATGGCATCGCGCCAATCTGCAATGCCATAGAAAATCACGTCGGCGCCAGGGCGGCGGTTGGCGTAGACCACAGTCTGCCACTTATCCATTTTTGTGTTGATGTCCGCCGTGACAACTGGCGCGGGAGTAAGTCGCGTGGCTGGTGCGCCCGCAAAAGGCTGAGTCGTATTTGCGCAACCAAATGCGGCGAGAGATCCCAGCACGAATATAAAAGTTGTTCGAATCATGCCGAAAGCATAATCGCATATGGATTCAATCGCTTGCTAGCAAAAAAAGCAAAAATGCGTCAGAATGCAAACATGGATTCCCTTGTACAGGCGCAGCCGAATGTTGAATCGATTCCCCCCATCCATCCTGTATTGACAATCATTATTTGGTTGATCGCTCTTTACGCCACCGTATTGGGCGTGAAACTTTTGTTCAAAACCAAAGGTGATTCCCGTGGTTTGGGAATGGGTCTGCTCATTGCGGTGTTTGGTTGGGCCGGTATCGCCGCAAGTTGGGAATATGTCATCAGCGTGGTCATTCACAACCCGGATGAAATCAGCACGCTCAGCGTTCCTATTTTTCGCTCCATTATGGAGTTTGGATTGTTGATGGCGCTCGTCAGTTTCACGCTGTTGGCGTTCAGCAATCTATTCATAACGCTCAAAGGCAGTGACATTATTCGTCTGCAGAAAGCGCTTCTGCGATTTGGCCTGTGGATTCTGGGGCTTTCCGTTATTTATCAAGTTCATTTCGCGGGGCAATATTCAATCAAGACGTTGGTGATTGGAGTTGGTGGCGCATTGGTGTTTGTCATCGGTCTTGGTTTGCAACGCACGCTCACAAATCTTTTCTCCGGCTTCGACTTGCAGGCCGATCATGTATTTAAAAAAGGTGACATGGTGCAAATTGGTGTTGGTGGCCTTGAAGGCGTTGTGTGGGACACAAGTTTGCGCTCCACGCGTATCCACACGCTTGATGGACAAATGTTAATCGTGGCCAATGGCGAGTTGCTGACCAAAGAAGTTTTGAATTTGGATTATCCCACACGGGCCTTGAGGGTGCGGCGCCTTATTGGTATTTCGTACACCACGCCGCCCATGCGCGCCAAGGATGTCATGTTGCAAGTGTTGCGGCAAGATTCCGCGGTGTTGAAATCGCCCGCTCCAGCCGTATTTTTAATCAGTTATGGCGACTCATCCATTAATTATGAATTGCGATTTTGGGTGGCTGACCGGCGCGTGATGGATGAGAATGTGGACAGCGTGCTGAGTCGCGTGTGGTATGCCCTGCGTGAAAGCGACATTGAGATTCCTTTCCCGCTGCGAACCATTCGCATGGTGGACATGAAGACCGATGCGCAGCAAGCTGAAGCGTGTGAGGCACAGGTTTCGCACATGGAGGAGATCGTCGGAAGATGTCCGCTTTTTGATGAGGCCCACATGAGCAGTTCCGAGCGGCGTGAATTGTCACGTGACGCTCAAGAAATAGAATTGAAACCCGGCGAGTTGGCTGTTCGTCAAGGCGAAGAGAGCGACCACATGTATTTGCTTGTGCGCGGATCTGTTCGCGTGCTATTGAAGGGCAGGGAGCCAATTGAAATTCTTGCTCCACATTGGTTTGGTGAAATGGCGTTGTTGCTGAATCAACCTAGGTCCGCCGATGTGGTGGCTGGTGAACATGGCGTGTCATTGTTGCGATTTGCCAAAGTCAGCGTGCTGCCGGTCCTGAAACGACGGCCAGAATTTGCCAAGCAATTGCGGCAAATTTCAGAGGAGCGACGCGTTGTATCTGGCCTTCAAGATGAATCGCGGAGTTCTTCCACTTTCAAAGATCGGATTGGACGTTTGGTCAGGCGCATCTTGACAGCGCTTGTTCCGTGGTAACAACGGGAATTCAATTCGCAAACGGGTCGTGAAATTCAAACTGGATTGAGCGCTGTCCTTCATCGCCGGTCAGCAGTACCAACACATCTGGGCGCTTTCCAATCATGTCTAGTGGAATTTCAAATGACCATGACGTGGTCACGGGGGCATTTGGATCTTGTTGCCCCGCAATAACAACACTTTGGCCTTTGACCTGCTTGCCGGCAAAATCAAGAACCACTTCTGGAACAATATTTGATGTGGGAATGCGTGTGATTTCCACGGAAAAAACCGTGGAGACAGTGCAAGAATATTCACTGACTTTCAAGCCACGCTTCGCTAACGCGGCTGTCAGTAATTCTTTGGATTGAAATAATTTTGTCGCGCCGTCTATGGTCTTGCTTTTATCTACACCTATTCTGAATTTTGTATCTGGTGGAATTGATTCTGTCGGAAGAATTTTGACCACGACCAAGCCATCCGATTGTCTGGGCTTGCTTGAGTAAATTGGCTTGCCAGCCGAATTCACCAAAAACAAATTAGGGGGCGCGCCTTTCTTTTCATTTGAGTAGGCGAATTGCAAATTGAATCGTTGTTGCTCACCCAGTTCCGTGAGTTTGAATCCCTTCGCCTCCAATAAGCTGCTTTGGGAGATTTGATTTATTTGCCTTGCTTGCGGCGGAATTCGGATGACATTCTTTCCAAGTTTCAGTTCAAGAGTGCCAGTAATTTTTGTGATCTTTGCAAGCGCTTCCACAGGATTGACCAAAAGGCCAAGTGCAAATGCAGGGGAGTCGCCGATCATTTCCGCCTCAGCGCTTGCGTCACGCCATGCGGCATGGTTTGCGTCACCAAGCATTGGCGTAATTTTGATCGCATTTCCAGTCGCATCAAAGGCGTACAACGCGGTCAAACGAAATGTTTTGGTAATCGCTCCGCGTTCACCGCCCCAACATAATTGTGTCAAAGCCTTTGCAGCGGCCTGATCAGATCCAGGCTCGGCGATTTTTTCTGGCGTGTAGGCAAGAAAAACATTCACGCCATTTGGCGCATTCGAAGCCAATTGATTGGGAATGATGCGAGGTGATGTGATGGGAGCAAGAGCCAGTGTGGTCAACGCAATTCCGAACCATGCATATTGAACCAGAGGGAATCTCATGAGGAATTATTCTACAGTTGAACCATTTTGTTCGAACATGAATTGAGAACGCTTCAGTGAACACTGAGTTCGCAAAAACACAACAGCCGCGGCGAAATGCCACGGCTGTTGAAGAAATTCAATCTAAGAATTAGGCTCGACGACGACGGCTTGCCAACCCAGCAAGTCCAAGAAGCGCAACCGCGCCTGGAGCTGGAACATAGCCAATCGTAAGTGCTTCTGCGGCGGAGAATGTAACGCCAGTTGAGCCAATGTGGCTCAACTCGAGCGAAGCAATGCTTGCGCCCGTGGTAATAAAACCGCTGAACGTTGTTTGTGAGGAGATGGAACGGATGAAGCTGGTTCCATCACTCAACTTGATCTTCATAAGACCACTCTTGTATGCGCCCGCGGCGTCAACATAATGGAACAGACCGCCAATGCCGTAGACATTGCCGGAAGAGAAGTCGAATTTAAGAGTGTCAGTAGCTACTACTGTTTGAACAACTCCAGCTTGACCAAGAACACCGGTGGCGGATGAGACCTTCCATGCGTAATCGCCTGTACCGCCGGTAAAGAAGGCGGCGTTTCCGGAATACGATTCAAATGTTTGGTCGTAATTGGCCAGGGAACTTTCCAACAACCCTGCGTTAAATACTGCGGCGTTGTCAAAAACTAAAACAGCAGCAAAGGTGGTTGAGGAAATAAAAGTTGCAACTGCGGCGACGAAGGGGAACGTGCGCATAGAGATACTCCAGACCGTTAATCGAATTTTTAAAGTGAGGGAACGTAAGGGGAACGTTAAGTAAGGGAATTAGAAATATGTCACAAAATCAACGGAGAGCAAATTAAAGTGACAATATTATTAGATATTCCAATAATAATTTTTAATATTTGATTCGGAAATGCATAAGTTATTGGACAAATTTTGATTTGTATACAAAATCAAATGTCTAGTGGCCAATGTGCTCTGCAAAATGGCGGCTGCATTGCACCAAGTTGGGCAGATTGTGGTCTATCTTGAAACTCACCATGTTGGCTGACGCACAAACAAATTCGCAATCCTGCGTGACCTTGCGACATTTGGTGGCGGATGTATTGAATAGATGTGTTGAGCCACAAGAAATTGATATCAAGCAAGGACGCATTGTCGCGATGCGGCCAGCCAGTGGCGAAGTTGACGCCGGAATTTTGATTCCCGGCTTGATTGACGCGCATGTGCATATTGAAAGCAGCATGTTGCCGCCAAGTGAGTTCGCGCGTGTCGCGGTGCGCCATGGAACCGTGGGTACGGTGAGCGATCCACATGAGATTGCCAATGTGTTGGGCGTTCCTGGAATTGATTTCATGTTGCGCGACGCGCGTCGAAGAACATTTCAGTTTTGTTTTGGATGTCCGTCATGCGTTCCGGCAACCGCATTTGAAAGTTCAGGAGCAACGATTGACTCGCTGCAAGTGGCGGACATTTTAAAGCGTCCCGACATTCACTACTTGAGCGAAATGATGAATTGGCCTGGCGTGTTGCACGGAGATCCAGAAGTGTTCGCAAAGATCGCTTCAGCCAAGACGCTTGGCAAGCCAGTTGATGGTCACGCACCGCAACTGATGGGTGCGGACGCGGCGAAATATTTTGCCGCAGGTATTTCAACCGATCATGAATGCGTCACGTTGGAGGAGGCGCGCGGCAAGGCGCGCTTGGGCATGAAAATTTTAATCCGTGAGGGTTCGGCGGCTCGAAACTTTGAGGCATTGTGGCCGATTATGCTTGAATACCAACATTTATGCATGTTTTGCACGGATGATGCGCACCCCGACATGTTGCTCAAGGGGCACATCAATGTGCTCGTGGCGCGCGCGGTGAAGTGCGGCGTGAATGTGTTTGACGCGTTGCGCTGTGCCACGGTGAATCCAATTCAGCATTACAACATTGGCAGCGGATTGTTGCGA
>CAJACJ010000478.1 GCA_903938205.1 uncultured bacterium | reverse complement strand
ATGAACGGCCACCCGGGAAAAGTGGTTTGGTTCACCGGTCTTTCTGGCAGCGGGAAAAGCACTATTGCCAACGCTCTGGAAATCGCGCTGCACGAGCGCGGCAAACACACATTTATTTTGGACGGTGACAACATTCGCCAAGGCTTGAATAAAAATCTTGGCTTTACCGACGCCGATCGCGTTGAAAATATTCGCCGCGTCGCGGAAGTTGCCAAACTGATGAGCGACGCGGGACTGATTGTGCTGACCAGTTTCATTTCGCCGTTTCACGCAGAGCGTGAGATGGCGCGCGAACTCATTGGTACTGATCGATTTGTTGAAGTGCATGTCAGCACCTCGCTGCAAGAATGCGAGAAGCGAGATGCGAAGGGTCTGTACCGCAAGGCACGCGCCGGATTGCTTCCAAATCTTTCTGGAATTGGAAGTCCGTATGAGCCGCCGACCGCGCCACAAGCCACCATTGACAGTGCCGCCACAAGCGTGCCCAAAGCCGTGAAACATTTGTTGCAACTGCTTGCAATCTAAAATTCTGTTAGTTTTTTAGCTCCGCAACCAATGACAATTTCTACACCCAATTCCAGCGATCACTTTGAAATTGTTGTGGAAGATCTGCACAAATCATTCGGCACACATCCAGTTTTGTCGGGCGTGAATTTAAAAATTCGCCGTGGTGAATTGGTGGCCATTGTTGGCGGAAGCGGCTGTGGAAAAACCGTGCTACTGAAAACAATCACGGGGCATTTCGGCGCGGACTCTGGTCGCGTTCTGATTGCCGACCATGAGGTTGCGAATTCCCCGCTGTGTGATGTTGCCAAACTCACAGACGATCAACTTGATCAACTGCGCGTGCACTGGGCGGTTGTGTTTCAACGCAACGCTTTGCTGAGCGGAACCGTGTATTTCAATTTGGCGTTCTGGCCAAAAGAAATCAAGGATATGACCGACGCGCAAATCGAGCCTTTGGCGCACAAGGCGCTGCTTGATGTTGGATTGAACCCAGACCAAATCATGAACAGCGACCGCGAGTCTTTGTCCGGTGGAATGGCGAAACGCTTGGCTATTGCGCGCGCGCTTGTCATGGATCCAGTGCTTGTGTTCTATGACGAGCCAACCTCTGGACTTGATCCAGAAATGTGCGGCACCATTCATTCGCTGATTGACAGCACCCACCGCGCCATGCCATCGCTGGGCGTGGCGCGCACCAGTGTTGTTGTGACCCACGACACTGAATTATTGCGGCGGCTCGCCCCGCGCATTGTCATGTTGCACGCGGGAAAAGTTTTCTTTGATGGACCATTTGAGGAATTTCAAATCCGCACGGATCCTCAGATTAAACCGTACGTGCAACAAATGGCCGCGCTGCACGCGCGCGACCATGTCGACGAATGATCAACCAGTTCCGCTCTTGATTCCGGAGTGGTGTTGACTTCAATCGAACACAATGAATTCAATTCGTTGAGATCACAAACCAACTCTGTACATGGCTTAAAAATAAAACTGGCGGTCCTTGCGGACCGCCAGTGTGAGATCAATCCAGGTGGCGCTGGCCTTATGGGCAGGCGCCGAATTCAAGCAGAGCAAGACCCACATCGGATGGGCCAACTTCACTGTCGCCATCAAGATCGCCTGGGCAAGATGGGCATGAACCGAAATCAATCAGCATGAGACCCAAATCGCTTGGTCCAACTTCACTGTCACCATCAAGGTCGGCTGGACATGGCGTTGCAGTAACAACCGCGCTAATTTCCAAGTCATCAATGTTCCAGCCGGTGTACTGAACACTGGTGTCCGTGGTACCCATGACCCAGCGGAAGTACACCGTTGGTTGGTTGTCCGCGATTGCAGAGATGGCATACGACACCTTGCTCCACGAAGTTGAACTCACAGAGGCTGAATTTTGATACAGCGTGGTCCAGTTGGTTCCGTCAGTGCTGATCTTGAAATACGCATGGTCATAGGTTGAACTTTCAACATTCAACCAACGCTGGAAACTGACCTTCACGCCAGTGAGGCCGGTGCAATTAAACGCGGTGGTGGTGAGGTTGCGCTCCACCAAACTGTTTTCATACTCGCCAGTTCCAACATTGTTGTAACCGTACACATTTGTGCCGGTGAAACCAGCCTTGGGATCGGCGCCACCAGTAGTGACGGCGGTTCCAACTGGAGTTCCAAATGCCCACAATCCTGTGGTGGTCCAACCTGGATTGCTGCTGAGTGGTTCTGAATACACAACTGTTTGAACTGGGCAAGAACCAGCCACCGCGCCAATACGCAGTGACCAACTGTTCAACACGCCAGTGTCTGTAGAAGCTTGATCAGAGACGCGCAGTCTCCACACGCCGGCGGACTGACTGAAATCAAAGTCGGACAATGCGCCAGCTGGCAAAGTTCCAGCGCCGTCATCGTTATAGGTGGCGACAATGTTGTCAGTGCCAGAGCCGGTGCGATTGTGCAAGATCACAGTTGTTCCACTTGGCGAGAGCAACTCAACATACAAGTCACCAATGTAGGTGTGAGAAACATTCAAGTTCACATCCACGTCCGCTATGCACACATTGTCGTACACGGTGATGTAGCTGTAATTGGTTGAATTGTCGGCAACGGTGATTGGACAATCGGTGGCGGAGTACACGGTGCGACCCACATCAAGCGCAACACTGCGCGTGGTTGGAGTTGTGCCATCGCTCTTGGCAAAGGTGACATTGCCGCTGTAAATACCAGCGGCAAGACTGTTGGCGCCAGCCGCAATTGCAACGGTGACAGTGCGTGTTGCGCCCGCGGTGGCCAGCGTGAAACTGGTTGGTGCGGCGGAGCCATCGATTGAAATCCACGACGCATCGGCTGAAACATTTACGGTGACTGGTGCGGACTTACTGTTGGTTACGGTGTACGTAACGCTGCCCGCAAATGGACCGCCAACCGCGCCGCCAGTTGAAAGACCGGTGGCTGGAGTTGCAGTGAAACCAGTCTGACCAATTTCAACTGTGTGGCGAACAGTGCGCGCCACGCCAGAACCAAGATCAGTGAAGACAATGTCTTCAGCATAAATGCCGGCGGCGCTTGCATTGAGCGCGGAGCCCGCGGTGACAGTGACAACAACGCTGCCCGCCGCAGGAACGCTTCCGGTGAGATTGCTTGTACCACCATTGATCAGCAGACCAATGTTGTTGGTCAGCGCAACGCGATAATTCACTGCGGTCGCCGTGCTGTTGCTGAGCGTGTATGTGTATGGCAACGAAGAGAATGGACCACCAACAAGACCCGAGTGGGTAACGGCGGTGCTTGGTGTAACGGTAAGACCCTTGGTTGAAAGCGTGTTCACTGAAAGTGTGCCAGTGTTGTCAGGGTCAAGCCAAGTCTTTAGCGCGGTTGCGGCGGTGCCGCCACCATTCCAAGACACGCTGAATTTGCCGTAATAATCGCTTGTAATGCTGGTGCATGAAGCGCTACCGCCGTGCAACTGACCAATCACTTGATGGAGTTGATTGAAGATTGGCGAACCGGAAGAACCGCCTTCGGTTGTTCCAACTTCCCACTGAGTAACGCGTACGTGGGTTCCGTCACCAGGACTTGTTGTGCCCGAGTAACTGGTTGTGGTGGAAGCATTGGTATCAAAACTAATCCGCTTCTCTTGAACATTTGGATGATGAATGCCGCATGATGCTGTGGCCTCAGCGCCGGTTGCGTTCCAACCCGCGAAGTTGACATACCATGCGGCGTTTGGACTGGATGAAAGACGAACCAACGTGAAGTCGGAGGCGGAACTTCCAGCCTTGAATGTTGAACCCGTGTTGAACTTGGTCAGCACGCCGTCGCCGGTGCCACTGCTTGCAGAACTACCTGGAGTGCGGCAGGTTGTGTTTTCATAATTCCAAAATGCGACCAGCGATGCGGCGTTACTTGCGGTGACGCCGCAGTGATAGGCGGTCATAAAATATGGAGCCAAGTCTTGGCGAACATTGTTCACCATGAAACCGGTGCAAAACAGCGAGCCGCCCGTTGAAATTGCGGCAACCGTGGAAATTTCATCGCGCCAGCCGTCGCCTTGACTGCAGACTACGTCAACGTTGCAAGAGCCAGACTTGTCAATCACGTTGGCGATTTCTGAAAAGTTGAGATAGCCGGCGTTGATGGAGCCAAGCGTGAGTTGCACTTCGCGCTCAAGGTCGCGCTCTACGGTGAGCTCAATCACAATTTCATTTCCTGGAAGCGGCGGCGTCCAAAGTTGGCCGTGATCGGCGTTGTCGGCTTCGGTGAATGGACGAATGACATGCTTCATGTCAGAGGTGTAAATGTAAAGCGCGGCGCCGCGTGGCAAGTGATAGTTGGTGAAACCAAGATTCATGGACACGGCGTTATCGCAACCAACACGAAGGCGCCACACGCTGCGAAGCGCGCCTGATTGATCGATGACATTTTCCCAGGTGCCGCTGGTGGTTGGAGAAATATTCACAACATTTGGAATGGCGTAGCGAGGAGCTTCAACGCGCGCGGAGCGAATGAGATCTTCGTTGGCAATGTCGGCCATGTTCAACTTGGCAACATCCACCTTCTCAACTTCTTTAATAGTTGGCATTTCAAACGCGGCCGCGGTTGGCTTGGTTGGAATTGTGTCTTCAAAAACTTGCGCAAGCGCGCTGTTGCCGATCAAGGCGACACTGGCGGCAAATACCACGCCACAAAGTTTTTTGGAAATAGTGGCGAACGCGTTGCTGTTGTCAGACATGCTTGACTCCGGTTGAAGTACCTAAATGTGGGTTTATTAATAGACAAGTTCAATTTTGTTGAACAGGTCAACGTGTCCCAAAATGAACTAAATGCAAACAAAAGTTTGATAATTGGCGAACAAATCTAAAATTGAGGGGAGTTTTTTGGCGGTGCACATGGATATTTGGATTAATTGTGATGGTTTGACCGTCCGAACTGGCACCGCGGCGGTTGGGTGTGAGGCAAATGGGGTGGGGATGTTGGGGTTAGCCAAAAAGTTGGGCAGAGTTGGGGCAAGATTTGGTCGAGGGTTAGGCCAGAGTTGGGACAGAAAGTTAAGCCAAGTCGCAAATGGCTCGAAACTCCGCAGGCTGAACTGGGGTCACGGACAAGCGATTGCCGCGTTGCAAAATGAGTAAATGCGAAAGCGATTTCACGGCGCGCAATTCTTCCAGCGAGATCACGCGCGCAAATTCTGTTTCAAACGCAAGCTCCACGGCGGACCAACGCGGTTGCTCTTTAGTTGCGGCGGCATCAAAAAATTCGCTGCGCTTGTCAAATTGCAATGGGTCTGGTTGAGCAAGCGAGCACACGGTTGCCACGCCAGCCACGCCCGAAGGATCCGCATTGGAGTGATAGAACAACACGCGATCACCCTTCTTCATGGCGCGCATAAAGTTGCGCGCTTGATAGTTGCGAACGCCTTCCCACAACGTGCGCTTGTCACGCTTTAAATTTGCAATGCCGTACACGTCTGGTTCAGACTTGGCTAGCCAGAATCCGGTGCTGACTTGCAAATTTGTCAGCGCTGCTGCAACTTTAGATTTTGTTTTTTTGGTCATGTGAACACACGGGTTCGGTTATGTATTGGGTGCGGATTCGGTAGCCGTTGAAATGGCGGAATGTGGAGGCGCTTGATTTGATGGATGTTGCGGCGAATTGTGATGCATTTTGTCCACCGCTTCTTGCGCCATTTGTTTCACCTTCTTCAGCCAGCGTCGCGCCCATGCAAATTCAATCGCAAGAATGGCAAGACCCGCGGGCAGCACAATAAAGGCGGGACCAGGCAACACAATCATGGCGATGCCGATGAGTGTGACGGTGCCGCCAATAAGCGCGATGACAACTTTGCGCGCGACCACATATGTTTGATGTACGAGTTCGCTCACGTGTGCAGAGTAATACGCCCTAGCGCTTGTGTTGGGGCTTGCTGCGGTTTAGCGAATGAAGCGCAGTGATCCGAAGTTTGGAACAACGTTGGGACTGCGCGCGCCGGGGTCTTGCATTTCAAGTCCACTTCCAAGCGGATAGGTGGCTGGGAAATATACGCACCACGCCTTGCCCACAATTAATTCTCGTGGCACCACGAACGGTTTTTCAAATCCAATCGCGCGTTGCAAAATTGGATGTGGTCTTCCCCAAAAGCGGCCGTCACGACTGGCGGGACTGTTGTCTCCACACATCAGGTAATCATTTGGACCCAACCGCGCGGGATCATCAATGTCGGTGGCGAATGCCTTGCCAAGAATAATTGGACCGTTTGACGCAACCTGATTTCCCGGAAGCAGAATGCCGGGTTGGTAATACAAGTCGCGGTCAAGTTTCATGTCGCGCACCGTGACGGGCGAGCCGGAAAAATTCCAAGACATGGATTGAATTCCAGCGGGTTTGGTGGTGACGGGATCGTTGCGGTAGCGCGCGGGGTCCATGCCTGATGCGGTCAAGCGCATGACGGGCGTGGTACCGGTTGCGGCAAATTCATAAGGAATACAAAGCTCTTTTGTGCCATTCACAAAAAGCCACACGGATTGATCGACATGCCAGAACTCAATGTCAAGAAACTTTTGCACGCTGGCAAGCGTGGCATGTCCTTGCGCAAGAACGCGCACGGGTTCGTTGGTCGCGCCGGCGGTTTGCACTGTGACATCAATGGACTTTGTCGCGTTGTCAATGCGCGCGGTGATTTGCAAGCCGCGCGTGTTCAATACAAAAGAGGCTGCGGCTTTTTCGGGCTGATCAAATTCGAGTGCGGCAGTGGCGCGAATGTCGCTCATGGGAAACTCGGATGAGCGGCGCCACACGTTGTAGGCGTTCCAATCTGTCACAGTGAAATTTTGCGCGCTCCATGCAAGTTGAGTGGCGTTTGCGGTTGGCCACTTCCACTCGCGCGTGTCCCCCGCCACCCACGCGGATTTATTTTCGCCAGCTGGAACAAACGCGGCGCCTGGCCAAGCGCGCTTCCATGTGGTCTCTAGTTTTTTAAGATCAACGGGCGCCCAATCACTTCCCCACACGGGTTGCCAAACGGCACGCTGAATCATTTCCGGCTTGCGCTCTATGCGCAACGCGTCGGGTGCGGCGTCTTGCGCGCCTGTAAACACATCGCCATCAATAAGAAGAAGAGACTGCGACGGCATGCCCACCATGCGCTTGATGTAATTTTGTGAATCGCCAATTGGGTCGGGCGGATTTTTAAACACAATCACATCCCAGCGCTGCGGCTGGAAAACCCACGGAACATATTTCAGAACCAACACGCGGTCGCCACCTACAACTTGCGTGCGCAAGCGGCCGAGTTCCGTTTCACTCATGGCAAACTGCCGCGTGACCATTGGATCAACAAGCGGCGCGCGCGCGGTTGGCGGAGCGCCATTGTCAAATACGGAGCCGCCGTCGGCGTTGTAGGCGTAACCACTGGCGTCGCTATGAACTCGAATGTGTTGGCCCAACAAAGTGGGCGCCATGGAGCCAGTTGGAATTACAAAACCTTCAAGGATAAATCCGCGAAACGCCATGGCAATGGTGAAGGCCACAATCAAGCCTTGTAAGGTGTCAATGCCGGCTGGGCGCCATTTATTCTGCGGCTGAGTTTCGCTTGAAGAATCGCTCATGAATGATGCAATGTATCGACTGTTACGTGCAGGCGTGATGCGCGCCACACAGAAGAAAGTGACGATGCGCGTGGACATAACCAGGCGTGAATGGCGCGAACATATTTCTAATACAAATCAACTTGGCTTTGAAGGACGCATGTCAGCGCATCACAAATCGCAAATCAATTACGTCTGTTTGGCGGCGGCGCGGATGGCGGCGCTGGTGGCGGCATGCCTGGCAAAAGTTCTTCAAATGGAAACGCAACTTCCTTGTTGTCGGAGTCAAGGCGAACAAGCACGAGTTGCACCAGAATTTTTCCGTCGATCACGGTGCCGGGGCCGTCGATGGTCATCACGCGCGAATTCTTTTTTGGCAGGCGCTTTGAGAGTTCTTCGTAGGTCTTGTCCTCATAACGAAGACAACACATGAGGCGCCCGCAACGGCCGCTGATTTTAAGCGGGTCCATGGTGGCTTTCTGAATTTTGGCGCTCTTCATGCTGACTGGCTTGAGCACCTTCAAGAAATTTTTGCAGCAACAATGTTGACCGCACTTTTCGTAGTCGGCCGTCAAGCGCGCTTCATCGCGCGCGCCAACTTGTCGATCAAAAACGCGAGCGCCGTAATGCTCCTCCAACTCATGCATCACGCCAGAAATATCGGGACGCGGCGGCGGCGGCTCGTTGGGATTTCCTTCGGGGCCCATCCACAGCATGGTCACGGTTTCACCGCCCAAAATAACTTCCACCTCCACCACTTTCACATCCAACTTGTACTTGTTCACAATTTCACGCGCGTGGTCGCGGCGATCTTTTGCGGCGGATTGAAAGGCGTTCCAGCGCGTCATCTCATCCGTGGTGGCGATGCGCAACACTTCGCCTTCTTGCGTGAATGGATAATCGCGGCCGCCAGAGTTCTCTATGAACTTCAACATTTCAGAGCGACTCACGCTTTTAGAGCAACTTCCATTGGCGCAAGT
>CAJACJ010000477.1 GCA_903938205.1 uncultured bacterium | reverse complement strand
GACATTCTCGAATTCTCGGTGCTTGCAACATTCAGTGTGTTTCTATTTGAACTTCACAATAAATAACACACGATTGTATCTATCTGTATTCGTGATGACCTCAGTGGCCCTCGAGACCAGTGGCACAAGCCACGTCACACGAACACTCAAACCATTGTCTCATTTACTTATGAAAGAGCCGACTTTCGTCGCCTTCCATGCAGGCGCTAGCCTTTATGGAAGGTCGATGATTGTAGTGAAGTTTGTCATGCTGTCAAGCCTATGAAACATGGGAAAATTGTGGATAAAGTGAATTTTCACTCCCCCAATTCAGATGATTTTACTGATTCCAAAGGCTGAAAGCTTTATCCAGCTTTATTTGGGAGTGGTTTTGCAGATTTAGCCTCTTCAACCAAATTTTTAAGCTTGGATTGATCCGGATCTTGCTTCTGAAGTGTTGGATATCGAATCTCCAACTTCTCAGTTCCGTCGCGTCGGCTAATGACAACTCCAGGAAGAGTTGCTCTGTTCTTTTCTGGTGAAGCGTTTGGATCATCCACAACGTCAACTACGAACCAACCAGAATCAATTTCGTTTGAGGAGGCTGGGTTTTTATCCTCGCCTAATTTTTCTTTGAATGTCAGTGGAAAAATAAGTGGCTGCCCCGGTTCGAACGATGGATTGGGATCCGTCTTTTGCCAAAAACCATTTTTTAAAACATACACATTGAAGAACATTGCTGATTTGGAACCTGCAACATTTGTTTCAACCGTTCCATTTTCCGCGAAATACATGGCTTTGCGCGGAACACGAACGGGCGAACTCCATTCGCTTACGGCTGTTGAAATCATCGGATTTTTTGCGAGAGGCTTTTGCTTTTCCACCAATTGCCGCTCTTTGCCAAAGAACGGATTGTAAATATCAATGTGGCAGCGATAGCGCAGCGTTTTTCCAAGCGGCGCTTGAAGATCATGGGTCCAAACGTCTATGAAGTCGGCATCAACTTCTACTGGCTTTGGCGCGGATTTTTCCGCTTTGGAATCAACTGGCACATCACTTTGAATGCCCAAATCACTTTTCAAATCCTTAATGATTTTGCGCAGAGCGATGACATCTTTTGTGATTTTTTTCCATTGAGGAATTTTCAAGTCCACAGGAGGTTCAGAAGAGGCATTTGAATTGTTCTTGTTCTCTTTTCTTTTACGATCCGCCTCTTTCTTCGCATCAGCCCTCTTTGCATCTTCTTTTTGTTGGGTCCAATCGCCTCCCAGAATTTGCAACTCTTTTTCAAGCGTCGCCAACTCTTTTTCTTTGGTTTGCAAATCCTCCTTCTTTTTCTCGGTGACTTGCTGCTTTTTCTTGTCGGCCTGAGCCGTGGCTGGCAGCGCACTTGTGGAGTTTGTGGACGACTGAATATTTCCGGCTCCATGAAGCGAGGCATAAAAGTCTGGCTGCCGAATTGCTTTTTCTATGGACTTTTCACCACGCATGCTGGCAAAAATCTTGTTTGAATCCAAATCTTTTTTATCCCTGAACAACTTGCCTTCGTATCCAAACATAGCGGGCACAACCACTGGATCACTCCAAGAACCATCATCTTTTTGCTCTTGCCTTTCAAAAACAACATCCAGGAAATAGATCGCATTTTTGCGCCATTCAGAAACAGTGGCCAGCCGTGGCGGATTCGCGCTCTTGTCTTCTTTCACCAATTCGTTTCGAATTGACTTCAAATCAACATGGGCAACTGGGCGTGTCCAAATCACATCCAAGCTATTGGCATCCGGTTGACTGGCAAGAAATTTTTGCAGAGCCTCATTTTTTGAAGTGGCCTCTGCCTCAAGCGCATCCCCAAACCATTCAACGGGAGTCACCATGGTTGGCGCTGAAAAATGTGGTTCGTAATACCACGTGTCCAAACTGCGGACGTCCGGCAAAATAATTTTTTTGGCCAAACTTGGCGTGTTCGCTGGCAAGCGATCGGCGGCCGAAATGTTTGAATTCAGTTTTTGAGCGAAAGCTTCTTGCGTGACTCCCTTTTGAATTGGTTCAAATTCAAGCGTGTTCTCCCCTCCTTGTTGCTTCTGCACAGACAAGGCTTTTTGAAGGAGGATTTCATTGGCGGTTGCTGGCGTCACATCGGACTTTGCACCCATTTTGAATGTCGCTGGAGAAAGGAAATCCCACGCCAAATATCCAAAGATGCACAATGCAACCACTAAAGTTGCGGCCTTTTCAAAGTGGCGTTCAACAACTGAAATACCTTTCATAACGTCGGAGCCTCGTTGTTTACTGGAGTTTCACTGGCCTTCGGCTCAGTGGCTTCTGTTGCTGGAATTTGAAACCCACGTGTGCCGAGTTGCTTTTTTAAATCAGACGGCATGAGTTTTGTTGTCCAATCACGAAACCAAATTGTTTGCAATGTCAAGGAAATCTGGCTGCAAGGCTCTGTTCCGTAGAGATAGCCCGTGCGAGCAGCGTTGAACACATTGACTGGTATCAATTTTAAATTGATCACAGACATAAAGTTCTGACGCGAAAAAGAATTGAGAATCTTTGGCAAATCAGCTGTTGCCACCACTAGTTCCACCTTTACATTTCGAACGTCATACAACTGGCAACTTGCTAGGCCCGTGAATGAGTCGGTGTAATTGGCGGTAATCTCCGTAGCCGGATTGATGGGATCGCCGCTCACTTCTTCCACGGCGGGCTCGCCCGTGCTTGCAACCTCAGGATCCTTTGGCGCAGCTTCTTCGGTTGCGGCGGCTTCTTCTTTGGGAGCGGAATCGGCATCGGCCGTTGCTGCTTTTGCAGAAATTGGATCAATGCGAATACTGATAATTCGTTTCACTGGAGCCGAAATAACGCCGTCTTTGACGCCAGCGTTGGCGCTTGAGATTGCGCCAAAAATATCCTGTAGAACCCATAGATCCCACTGCCAAATGAAGCAGCGAGCCAGAGTTATTTTTCCTTCGGTGGGCGGTAGACGAATTGCGTTCGCATCGAGATACACCGAAATTTCCTTGGCTCGTTCCTGCAAAGTGGCGATGCGCGCCTCGAGCAATGCTGCGGCTAAGTCCTTGAGGTCGTTGACCTCGGTGACTTCCGCGCGAGAATTTTTCTTGAGATTATTTTGAATGAACGCAAGCTCACGCTTTTGCACCGATTCAAGAACTTCAGCGGCGGTCGGTGGCTCACCAGTGCGATTATTGCGCAGCAACGATTCATAGGCGGAATTAATTCCTGTTTCCAGATCTTTTGCGCCGTCGAATTTCTTGCCTAAATAACTTTCATCAAGCACAATATTTGCCGCTGGTTTTGGGAAAATCACCACATGATCATGGGCGGGAGCAAAGTCGTGACCTTTGCGATTGTGCTCAAGAGCGGACTTGTACTGTGATTTAAATTCGCCTTCAAGCGATTCATTTCTTTCCTTTAACGCTTTAATAAGCACTGGATTCAGCGAGACGGACTGTGTCTCTGGCTCGCCTCCAGCTTTGCGGATGGTCACGGAAGTTTTTTCCAGTGACGACAGTTTTTCAAAATCTTTTTGACGCTGCTTCATTGTGTCACTGATGGCGTCCGTCATGCCACCACGAAACAGCAAAGCGGTCAGTGGAACAATGACAATCACCGCAACCGATCCAATCATGACTCCGCGTCGTTTTAGAATGGCGACAACTTTGGAGAAGTCGATGTTCTTGAGAGACTGTAGATTTATTGTTGGGGCTTTCATGGGGACGCTGGAGCCTCTGATTTCTGCGCTGCTCCATCACGGATTTCAATGGTGAACACAATAGTTCCCTTGTGCACTTTCATGCCAGGACCATATAAAGCTCCCTCGGTAATTGGAGCCAAAGATTCCAATTCGCCATTGCTTGACTCGGATTTCTCGCTATTTGCGGGCAATTCTTGAGTGGTATCCACTTGATTTGCTTCGGGCGCAGCCGCACTTGGCGCACTTTGTCCGCTGCTTTCCGCGGGCTTTTCTTTTTCGACTCCTCCCCCACCTGAACTTCGATCACGTCGTCCGCCTCTTGATCCAGATGATCCAGAAGATCCTGAAGATGAACTCCCTGTGGCTCCAGCATCGGTCGCGGAACCCGATGAAGGCGGCGGAGACGACGAACCTTGATCGCGGGAATCAACTGCATCCGCAACAGGATCAGCAGGCTTTGCATTTTTGGAGTCGGTCTTTTTTTCAGCGCCTGGAATTTCGGTGGTTACAAGTTCTTCACCCTTTGCATCAGCCTTGAGCGCGATTGATTTTGGCAAAATAATGTAGGGCACATTATCGCGGGGATTGGAATGATCTTCCAACCATTTCAGAATGGATCCCACAAGAAACGTCTTCTTGCCCTCGTTGGCAAATTCAATATTCATGGAGACCACAATGGTGCGCTTCTTGGTGGCGTCATCAAAAGCGTAAACGCCGGAAAGACTTTCCAACACAATACGCTTGCGCTCTTTGGCGGGAATTGCCTCGATGATTTTGGAGTCCGTGGCCGTAATTTCAATAGTGGGGTTGGCGGAAAGAGTTGCATCAACCGCGTCTTTGACAATGCATGGCCAAATTTTTCTGTCATCACTGAGCAAGTGATCCATGTTGGATACGGTCGCACCCGCTTCGCCCGCGGAATCCGCTTCTTTCAACTCAGTCTGAAGTGATTCGCCCTTTTTCAACACTTGCGAAACCATTGATGTATCGAGAGTTTCTAAATACTGTTGATCGAGAATTGGCGCCGCGTACATGGCCGCAGATCCAATCACCGCGATACTTGCGGCGGCTATGAACCATCTGCTTTTTGATGCCCATACTTTTTCCCGCAACCCGCGAACCGGCGCCAAGTTGACGCTGATACGGCTCAAGCCAATACCCTGCAAAGCGAGACCATAGGCCGTCACAAAATTGATTGAATTTGCGGCAAAATCAGCGGCTTCGCGCCCTTCGACACGAATACGCTTGAACTCGTCCATGCGGTTGATGTCGACATTTAATTGTTGTCCAAGAAATTTACGGAGCCCGGGAATTCGAAATGTGCTTCCGACGGCAAGAACCGTTGCCAGTGGATTTTCCTGGTGATTCATTTGGTAGTGGCCAATGGAACGCTGAACCTCTTGCACCAAATCACCAAAGACTGGGCGCATGGCCTGCATCATCTGACGCGCATGCGTGCTGGTTGCGCTATCCGCTTTGAGTCGATCAGCCTTGCTGTACGTGATTTGAAATGCGTCCTTGAGCGCCTCCGTGAAATGGGTTCCACCCAATGGAAATGTGCGGATCCAACAGCGACTATGGTCGGCAAAAATCACATCGCTGGCTTGCGTTCCAATGTCAAGAATGACAACAGGCTTGTGGTCATCGGCCAACGAAAGATCGTATGAAACCGCGTTAAAAACCGCCAAAGGACCAAGCGTCACGATTTCTGGCCGTATGCCGTATTCGGCGTACAACTTGAGTCTTTCATCGATTCGTTCTTTGGTGATAGCGAAGATTCCGACTTCAACTTCGGGATTGTCGGGCGAGGCGAATGTTTGATAATCCCACTCGACCTCTTCAATTGGAAACGGAATTTGTTGAACCGCCTCGAATTTGACGATGTTGGGAATCATTTTTGGTTCCACAGGCGGCAACTTGGCGAAGCGCGCCAAAGCCGAATGGCCTGGAACCGAAATCACAACTTGTTGATCCTCGATATTTTTAGACGCAACCAACTGCCCCATGGTGAGACGCGTCATTTCCGCGACATCCAAATCCGGTGTCGTTAATGGTTTATTGTGGGGAATGCAAGCGAAATCGGTGATCACCGCTTCATCGCCATTGCGCTCTAGGCGAATGGCCTTGATGGCGTGCGCCCCAATCTCTATACCCCAAGCAGATTTATTCTTAGCCATGCGTTTGAGTGTTTCTCATTGTGAGTCATTACCAGTTGCAATATTGAATTGGAATGCGTCAGGATAATGGTGGTGTGAAATGGATCTTTGAAAAGACGGTCAATGGGGGTTTGGAGTGGATGGGGAATATACCGCTTTGCGGGAGAAGCGATCTTATTGAAACTTTACGCAAACGTCTGACATTATGTTGCCTAGATTTTCACCCAAAGTGAACCATTCGTGGCTACTCTCTCTTGAACCCCCAAAAACATCATGTCAATACCGCCCAACGAGCCATCAAATCCGCCCGCCTCCCAGCCGAATGCAACCCCGTTCAAAATGGACGACTTGCTTGCCCAAGAAATGGAGCAAGCTTTAGCTGGTCTGAGCGAAAACGACATGCTGGGAATTATTCCAGAGAAGAAAGCGCTGCCCAAAGTGAAGGGCGATGGCCACACCCGAACTGGAACAATTATTCGTGTTCAAGGCGGCGATGTGATGGTGGAGTTTGGACCAAAGAGCCAAGGCGTGTGCCCACTGAACCAATTTGAAAGCGCGCCAGAACCCGGAACCGTGATGGATTTTGCCGTGGAGCGCTTGGACGCGTTTGAAGGCTTGTTGATTTTGTCGCGCATTGGCATGCGCACCAAACCGCAATGGGACAATTTGCAAGTTGGTCAAATTGTCGACGCCCGTTGCGTAGGTATGAATCAAGGCGGCTTGGATATGGAAGTCGCGCATCACCGCGCGTTCATGCCTGCGGGCCAAGTGGACATTCGCTCGGTACCAGACATTAGTATTTTCTTGGGCGAGAAATTGCAATGCATGATCATTGAAATGCGCAAGGAGCGCGGACGAATGGTGCTAAGCCGTAAGGCGGCGCTTGCGCAGACAAGGCGCGAAAATCAGCAGAAAACACTGGCGGATATACAGACTGGGCAAATCCTAGAAGCCACAATTATTAGTTTGCAACCCTTTGGCGCCTTCGCGGATATTGGTGGCGTTGATGGTTTGATTCACATCAGCGACTTGGCCCACGAGCGTTTGAAGAACGCCTCCGACGCGGTGAAGGTTGGCGATGTTGTGCGCGTGAAAGTGATGCGTATTGATCGCACTCAGAAGCCGCCGCGAATTGCGTTGAGCCGCAAAGAAGTGATGGACGATCCAATGGTGGGCAAGTTTGAGTCACTGCAAATGGGCGAAAGCGTTTCTGGACGCGTCACCAAACTCACGGAGTTCGGAGCGTTTGTGGAACTTTCACCAGGCGTTGAAGGCTTGGTGCACATCAGTGAAATTAGTCACGATCGTATTTTCTCCGCGGACAAAGTGTTGAAGGTGGATCAAATTGTGACGGCGAAAATTCTTTCGATTGATCTTGCGCGTCGCCGCGTCAGCTTGTCCATTAAGGCATTGCTTGATCGCCCTGCGCCGACATTTTCCGCCAACAAGGACGATCGCCAAAACGCCAAGCCTGCGCGCGAAGATGATCCAGCGATGCGTAAATTGCGCTTGAAATTTGGCGCGGCCAACTCGCTCAAGGGCGGATTGTCTTAAGTTTATTTACGCTTGCCTTGGCTGTAAAGCCTTGTTTTTCAATGCGTTGAATCATTCGAACGTCTGATTCAGAACACGCGTTATTTTATTTTTCACCAGTCAACAACTGTTCTAGTTGCAGCAATGTGCGTTGCGCAATGGGCTTGCCCGTTTGCAAATCAAGGTGCGCATGCGTGAGTTGCTGCGGAGGACAACGAGTGATGGTGAGGGGCGCGAAATCAAACGCGCTGTGAAGTTGCTCAAGCACTCCAACCCGTGATGCGAAAGTTTGTATTTCAGGGTCTGGCAAATGAGCGCGGACCAAGGCGTCGGCGATGAGATGAATTGGCGTGTCAGCGATGAAGCGAATGTGCACGTGCGGGTCGGCGTCAAAATGTCCCTCGCTTGCACGGCCAACAAGCACCAGTCGCGCGCGTGGAAAATTGTGTTCAAGTTGACGGATCAAATCAATGATGGCCACAAGTCGTTCGTAGCGCTGCTGCGCGTAACCGTGCTGGCCAAGTTGCGACATAGCCAAGGCTTGGGCGTGACGACGAACAAGCGCGGTGGATGGTGGCGGCGTGTCCCGAGGCAAACCAAGGTGGGCCGTGGCTTGTGTCACCGCATCATTTACAGCAAGATTTGGCTCTTTTTGAAGCAAACTGGCGGCACGGCGCGCGATGTCATCTTGCTCAACATTCACTTGGAACCAGAATAAAATTTATGCGGCTTGATCTTGTCGTGAACCAGCAGGCGTGCCTGGCATCCACAAGTCGTCAAATGGTTGATCGTCGCAGGATTTACGAAGCGCCAAATACGCTGCGGTGGCAACTGACCAAAATGCGCCAAAGCACGCGCCTGCCGCGAGCGACTTCACAACTGTAATCCACAGGCCAACAAATCCTGCGGAAATGGATGCGGTGAAACCAAGACTTCGAACGGGTGCGACGTCGTCGGGCAAGAGCAATCGAATTGTGGCAAGGCTGGACATGGGACCTTCGCCCGCGGTCATGCCAACAAAGTTGGCGGCGAGAGAAAGTGTTGCCATGGCGAAAAGATCGGCGATGAATATGACAAGTGAAATTCCAATGGCCGCCATGATGAGATAGAGCAACCCTTGCAACGGTCGGCGCAACACATAGGCCACGGTTCGTTGCGCGGCTTCAAGACCATCGCAGCCTTCGCACGCAGACGCGGCCACCGCCAGAGGCATGCAAAAACCCCATGGAATTAAGGCAATTGACGCAAAAAACGCCAAGACAATGACAAGGCCGTACGCGAGTCCGGCGAAAATATCTATAAGTGGAATGCGGCTGAGCCAGCCAAGCATGGCGGCCACAGGAAGAAGAACAACAAGCGTCAGCAGTGGCCACACTGGAACTAGTGCATGATTAATCCAGCGCGGTTTGACAAACGCAAACGCGTCGGCGGCGGAAAGTTTGGCTTTGCCGGCCAAATCAATTGCGGTCATGCGGCACATCGCGGCGCCGCCCGCGCCCATGGCAATGATAAAGGCAGCACCAAAGACAAAACAAAACCAACGATCATCACGCCAACAGGCCAACGGTAAATCAATGAAGAGATTGGCGAACGCGCCCACAGCCATGACTGGACTGACGGTGAGAACTCCAACGGCAAGTCCGTCAATGCAACGACCCACAGCGATGGAAAATGAATCAAAGGTTCCCTTGCGGCGATACGACTCCAGTCGCTCCAGCGCGCGGCGAATTCCGTCGGCTTCAAATCCGCTGACGGAACCAAGGCGGCTTTGCAGCAAATTGCAGACAGTTTCAATGTCCACTCCGCCGCGCGTGTCCATGCCAGCGGGCCGTTGATCTGGCGGCAAATTTTCCAGCGCCGCTCGCCGAGCAACATCGGATGCGACGGCTGAATCAATTGAACTGCGAGTGGGCGACAATAAGCCTGCGGACTGAATCATGGGACCGCGCAATGCGTCGTAAAAGCGCCCCGCCACAGCCAAAGCAAGCACAATAAAGGTTGCGGCCAAAAGCCGAGATGGTTGAAACGCGCCCGTGGCGGAATTGAGAACCCGCGGAAATACCAGCGCTGAGCGAAAGTCAATTTGATCCACCACTACTCGTTCGGCCATTGTTCGATCTCCTGTTGCTAGTTGAAACAATCTTCGCGCGAATGCTAACTCAATTGAGGTGCATTGTCAGATAAGCGCCTGCATGATTTGGATACCCTAATCATTATGAGCATTTCAACCCACACCCAAATTGACAGCGTGCTTGCCAAGACTAATGCCAACCAACCCGCGGGGATTGAGCGGCTGATGGAGTTCTTGCGGATACCAAGCGTGAGCACGGATCCCGCTTTCGCAGCCGATGTTCGCCGCGCGGGAGAGTGGGCCTGCAAACTGCTGACTGAATGCGGATTTGAATCGCGACTTGTAAAGACGCATGGTCATCCAATGGTGCTTGCCAAACATCCTGGACCCAAAGGCGTGACAGCGCCACGCGTACTTTTTTATGGCCACTATGACGTGCAGCCAGCCGACCCGATTGAATTGTGGACGAGTCCACCGTTTGAACCAGTGATCATGAGTGGCCCGATGGGCAAGCGCGTTGTGGCGCGCGGCGCGGTGGATGACAAGGGACAAGTGATGACATTCTTCGAGGCGTTGCGCGCGTGGCATGAATGCGCGGGTGGACCGCCCTGCCCCGTCACCGTTCTTTTGGAGGGCGAGGAAGAATCTGGAAGTGAAAGTTTTGAGCCTTTTCTTCGTGAATATGCCAAGGAATTGGAATGCGATGTCGCCATTGTCAGCGATACAGGAATGTGGGACATAGACACTCCGGCGATCACAACCATGCTGCGCGGCCTGGTGTATGTGGAGGCGAAGTTGAAGGGACCGTCGCATGATTTGCATTCGGGCTTGTATGGCGGAGCGATCGCCAATCCGATCAACTCTTTAGCGCGCATGATTGCCAGCTTGCACAACGACGATGGCAGCATTGCCATTGAAGGTTTTTATGATCAAGTGAAGCCGCTGCCAGAAAAAATAAAATCACAGTGGGACACACTTGATTTCAACGACGCGGAATTTTTGGGCAAGGCCGGCGTCAGCAAAGGTTTTGGCGAGCCAGGCTTCAATGCGATGGAGCGAACATGGTGTCGACCCACGTGTGATTGCAACGGCATCAAGGGTGGCTATCAAGGCGAGGGCGCGAAGACCGTGATTGCAAGCGAAGCCACTGCGAAGATTTCTTGCCGCTTAGTTGCGGACATGGATCCAGAGGATGCGTTCAAGAAATTATCCGCGCATTTGCAGGCGCGCGTGCCCGCTGGCTACACGCTTGAAATCAAAACATTCGGCAAAAACCCGCCTATTCGTGTGAAAGATGAGAGCCCGTACTTGGTGGCTGCTGAGCGCGGATTGGCGAAAGTTTATGGAAAAAATCCAGTGTGCATTGGGACTGGCGGCAGCATTCCCGCGGTTGGGTTATTGCAACGCATACTTGGCGTGGAAAGTTTGCTGGTTGGATTTGGCCTGGATGACGATCGCGTGCACAGTCCAAACGAGAAATTTGAATTGTCCTGTTTCCGCCGCGGCGCGTTAAGCCACGCCGCAATCTTGGCCGAGATTGCGGGACTTCGTCCTTAAATGTATCGACGGTACATCACACGATGAAATGCTTCCACTCATTTCGATTCGCATTGATCACGATGGCTTTACTGCTGTGCGCCACCGAACGCTTTGCGCGCGGCGATGATGTTGAAATTCATGTCGAACGATTTGGTGCTTTCAACGCGTATCGCGGCGGAGATTTGACGGCGCTTCGAGTGCGTCTTCGCAGCGACTTGCCTGAACCCACTTCAGCTATTGTGCAGTGGGATGTGGAAAATGCGGACGGCGATATGGCGTCCTATTGGCGTGAGGTGACGCTCCCTCCCGGGCAAAATGTAACGCGTTGGTTGTACGCCAAATTGCCGCCTTTTTCCGCTCAATTCTTGGCTACGTCTATTTTTAATGTGAGCGTGTTTCAGGCCCAAGGCGCTCAGCGAATTCGTTTACTGGGAACACTGCGATTCACACCAACGCAAGCGCAAGAGCCATCGCTGCCACTTGAAATGAATCAAGATGCGATCGCATTGGTGGGCGACGGTCGAATGGGTCTTGAAGATCTTGGCGCGCTTGCGAATGGATTTGCATTTGTGCCAAGCATGAATTCCTTCACGCAGTTGCCACGCGGAATTTCTCCGGCGGAATTTCCGGATCGATGGGAAGGCTTGTGGAGTTTCAATGAAGTGATTTGGTCACAAGCTTCTCCGCAATTACTCACCGGTGATCGAGCCACAGCGTTGCGGGATTGGATCGCTCGCGGAGGTTCGCTTGTGATTGTGTTGCCAGAAAGCGGGAACTCTTGGGGGATTGGCGGCGGCGCGCCGAATTTTCTTTCCGATTTATTGCCGACCGAAGGCGTGACACAAGTGGATGGCGTTCCTGTGGAAATATTGCTGCCCGTACTTTCGCGCGCTAAAGAATTGCGACGCACAAATGTGCGAACTCCAGTCTATGTATTTGACTCAAACTCCTTAAGCAAGCCATGGAAAGGATTGATTGCACTGCCAAAAACAAGTGCAATTACAGGCAGTTCCAGCGAAATTGAAAAATGGAATGGTCGTAGAAGCATTGTCGTTGGACGCTCATTTGGACATGGTCGGATTACGCTGATTGGCGTTGACATTGACGCTTTGCACCGCGGTTCATACGCCAATGAATCATTGCCGCAAGTGGATGTATTTTGGAATCGCATTTTGGGCAGACGCGCCGACTCCATGAGCGCCAATGATTTTGATCGTCTACAGAAAAATGATCCCAAGAAACTTGCCAGTGCTTCAAACTATGAAGAATACGACTGCGGCGAAGGCGACTTGGTATTCAGCGCGATTGGATTGCAGGGTCGAGTCACAAGTGGTGTTCTGCTTACGTTTGGATTATTCGCTGTCTATTGGATGGTGTCGTGTCCGATTGCGTGGTTGGTGCTGCGCAAGAAAAATGCGCAGCGCTTGGCCTGGCTTGTATTTATTGGCGTGTCACTACTGGCGTGCGCCGCCGCGTACGGATTGAGCAGTATGATCAGCACAACAACTTCTGATCTTCGACACCTCACGGTGCTCGATTCGATTGACGAACCTGCGTCAACGCCTTCAAACATGAATCAATCTGCGCGCGCAACGATGTGGCTAAGCGCCCTGCTTCCCGGATTTGGAACTACAGAAATTGCAATGAAATCAGCTGAAAATCAACGAAATATCTTGACGACCTGGGCGCCACCAAGGGGTGGAAATGTTCAGGGCTTTCCAGATTCCGCGCGCTTTGACCAGCCAATAGACGAACCTGGCAAGAGCACCCTTCCTGCACGCGCAACCACAAGCGACTTTGAAGCGCGCTGGTTGGGAGATGTATCGACAAGTTGGGGCACGCTTCCCATGCAGATGGCTGACAAAAAAATACAGGCGACTGCGACTCAGGGAAACTTGAATCTCATTTCACTGACGGGCTCACTCACGCATCATTTACCCGGCGCGCTGAAAAATGTAACCTTGATTCATGTGTCTCCATTTCAATTTCCAACGCAACAATGGAGCGACAGCAACCGTCTTACGTTGCACCCCACAGCGCCGCTTGCCAATGCGGGCCGCATGGTTGCGCTTGCGAATGATTGGTTGCCAGATCAAGAATTGAATGTCGCCCAAGCGCTCTATCCAAACGGACCGGTCGACGTCGCGAAACTGGATGCGGGTTCGCTCACACAAGAAATTCTGAACCGCTACGCGCGACCTTTACGGCAACTCACCGCGCGCATTTTGTCTCGTCAGGGGGACGATGTATTTGCAGGCAAGCGCCTGCAAACCAATTTGGAAATGCTTTCCTTGTATCAAATGCTGCAACCGCCGGCGTATGAAATGAATCCGCCAGACGCGCCCGCGCCCATGCGCGTGACACGAGAATTGGGTCGCTCGCTGGACTTGTCACGTTGGCTGACGCAACCGTGCTTGATTGTCATTGGAACGCTTGAAGATGTCGCAATTCCTGTTCCCGTAGATGTATCTGGAAAGCCCGCAATAAGTAGTGGCAACGTGCTGGTTCGCTACATCATTCCCCTGCCCGATGATGCTGCCATCTTTTGGCCGCCGCTTCCCGTACCCTGAGTTCATTGTGGCAATGATTGAAACTGCCAACCTCACGAAAAAATATGGCGACTTGATCGCCCTAGACAATTTGAATTTGTCCATTGAGGCTGGCGAATGTTTTGGATTCATCGGCCCCAACGGCGCGGGCAAGACCACCACAATTAAAATTCTGGCCACGCTACTGAAACCAACTTGGGGCGAGGCGCGCGTTGATGGAAAAACCATCGGCTACCAAAATAATTTGATCAGGCCTTTGATTGGCTATGTGCCAGATTTCATGGGCGCCTATGAAGAAATGACGGTAAGTGAATACCTGGAATTTTTCGCGGCCTGCTACGGCATTCACGGCAACGAGCGATTTCGAGCTGTGCACGACGTGCTGGAATTGACAGATTTACGCGGCAAATCAAGCACGGAAGTGAATGGCCTAAGCCGCGGCATGCAGCAGCGACTCAGCGTGGCGCGCGTGCTACTTCACAATCCAAAAGTGCTTTTCATGGACGAGCCTAACTCCGGTCTTGATCCACGCGCGCGCATTGAGATGCGCGAACTGCTGAAGGAACTTCTGCGCATGGGAAAAACTATTTTAATTTCCAGTCACATTTTGCCCGAGCTGGCGGAACTATGCACCAGCGTTGGCATTATCGAGCGCGGAAAATTGGTGTACGCCGGCAGCATGAAGGATGTCCTTTCACGCGCACATCTTGGAACTCTGGTGAAGATTGTTGTTGATGAGCGCCCCGAGGCCGCCGCCGAACTTTTACGCAAAGTGAACGGCGTGAGTCTGGTGGAACTGAAAAATAGCGAAGGCGCCACTCGCATTGAAGTGACTTTGGATACCGATGCCGCCGTGTCCGTGAGTGATTTGCCCAATCGCCTCATCACAGCGGGATTTCGTATAAATTCAATGCAGCAAGCGGAGGCGGATCTTGAAACTGCGTTCCTTCGCCTGACCAAAGGTTTGGTGGCGTAAAGTTGGGTAACCACACATGACAGATGTCCTTCTTATCGCGGATAGACGGCGCAAAGGCGTGCCCGAGGCCATTGAGGAAGTGCGCCGAATTATCACGCCGCATGGCCGCATTGTTGAGGAATTGGAGGCCGACCTTCGCCCAATTCCGCCGCGAACGATCTTTGATTTAGTTGTTGTGCTGGGCGGCGATGGAACATTGATCGCGCAGTGCCGCCGCCTGCTTGACCGCGGCGTTCCCATGGTTGGTTTGAACTTTGGACGCCTTGGTTTCTTGGCGGAATTTGATTTGGATTCGCTGCGTCAACATGCCACCATGATTTTCGGACACGACGCCATTGTGCGCAACCGTATGGTGCTTGATGCGATCGTGCGCAACGCGCGCGGCGACTTGGTGCATGAAGGACTTGCAATTAACGAAGCCGCCGTGACCGCCGGCACTCCCTTTCGCATGATCGAATTAAAAATTTCCTTTGGGCGCGATCAAGGTCCGGACCTACTTGGCGACGGCGTGATTGTGGCCACGCCAATTGGAAGCACCGCCTACAACGTGAGCGCGGGCGGACCGATTGTGCAACCAGATCTTGAGGCCATGATTGTCACTCCAATTTGTGCGCACAGTTTGGCGTTTCGGCCCATTGTGACCGCGAGCCATTTGGAAATCATGATTGAAGTGATGCGCGCCAATGACGGTTCCGCTTTGGTGCTTGATGGGCAAGCGATTGTTCCGCTGAGCGCGGGCGACCGCGTGCTGGTTGGTCGCCACCATACCGCAGCCAAATTCATTGGAAATCCTGATCGAACGTATTGGGACACATTGGCCGATACCATGCGATGGGCAGCAGCGCCAAGCTATCGCCGCCCAAATTCTCCCTGAAATTTGGCCTGAAATCAGCCGCGCAACGACGGCTTGAATCTGCCAAAACACGTGCGCCACTTTTTTCTACACTCGCTCGTTCCATGATCGACATTAAAGCACTGCGTGATGACCCGGAACGATTTAAACATGGCGTGCGCCTGAAGCGCGCCGATGTGAACATTGACGAGTTGCTTGCCATTGATGCGCGCCGCCGAGAGTTGACCGGCGCCGTTGAAGTGAAACGCGCCGAACAAAATAAATTCAGCAAAGAGACGGGACCCGAACTTGGCCGCTTGAAGGGTCAACTGAAATCCGCCACTGGCGCGGAGCGTGAAGCGATTGAAACAAAATTAAAGGAATTGGAACGCCGTCCCGCGGAATTAAAATTGGAAGCCGCTGAACTGGACAAGCAACTGGCGGAGACTGGACCAAAGTGGCACGACTTAATGATGCGAATTCCGCAACCCCCCGCCGCCGATGTTCCTGTTGGAGCGGGCGCCGAAGACAACAAAGAAATTCGCCGCTGGAACGCGCCGCACTTTGATCCATTGAAAAGTTTTGAAAGTCAGCGCGGTTTCAAACCAAAGACACACTTGGAATTGGTGCGCGACCTTGGCCTTGTGGATTTTGAGCGCGGCGTGAAGACCGCGGGCACGCGCCACTATGTGCTGACGGGTCTTGGCATGAAATTGCACCAGGCCGCCCTTCGCTACGCCTTTGACTTTATAACGGAAAAGCGCGGATTTACCGCCATGGGCGTGCCCGTGATCGTGAAGGAAGAATGCATGCAAGGCACGGGCTTCTTTCCGTTTGGCCGCGACCAGGCGTATCACATAGACGAGTCAAGCCGCGGCGCCGGCCACGATTTATTTCTGACAGGCACCGGCGAAGTTGGCCTGATGGGTTTTCACGCCGACGAAATTATTCCCATTGAGCAACTGCCGCTGAAGTACACAACTCAAAGCACTTGCTTTCGCCGCGAGGCCGGCGCGTCGGGCAAGGACACCGCGGGCTTGTATCGCATTCATCAATTTGACAAGGTGGAACAAGTTGTCATTTGCCGCGCCGACGACACGGAAAGTCGCGGCTGGCATAAGCACATGTTGGAGACGGTGGAAATGATTTTGCAAGGATTGTCGCTGCCATATCGCCTGCTGCAATGTTGTACCGGCGACCTTGGTATGAAGAACGAGGACATGATTGATGTTGAATGTTGGATGCCAGGCCGCGGCGATATTGGCGCCGACGGCGTTCCAAGCGGCGAATGGGGCGAGACGCATTCCGCCAGCCGTCTTGGTGATTTTCAATGTCGCCGCTTGAACTTGCGCTATCGCGACGCAGACGGCAAAATTCACATTGCGTGGGCGCTGAACAACACGGTAATTGCAAGTCCG
>CAJACJ010000476.1 GCA_903938205.1 uncultured bacterium | reverse complement strand
TGCATTCGGCCCTGCAACATTTTTTTGCTCATGAGATCAAGGCGATCAAGCGACGCCACCAATGACGGATCAAGCAGATCGTTGAGCGTAGTGATGGCGCTGCTTGTATTTTCTACACTCACGGCGCCTCCAATGGCATGGCTTTCACAAGCCGTCGCACAATTTCATTTGAATCCACGTGATCGGCATCAGCTTCAAAGGTCAACGCCAATCGATGTCGAAGCGCGGGCAACGCCACGGCGCGCAAATCATCAATGGATAATGCGTAACGACCCGCAAGCAAGGCGCGCACCTTGCCCATGGCGATCATGCTTTGCGCGGCGCGTGGACTCGCGCCACAACGAATGAATCGCTTCGCTTTTGGGCTAAAATAGGCCGAATCTGGCTGGGTTGAAAGCACCAAACGAATAGCCCAATCCATGACATGCGGCGCGGTGATGACTTCTTTGGCCAACGATTGCGCCGCGATCAATGTGGCTGCGTCTATGGTGGCGGTCAAGGGTGGCAATGGCAAGCTTGTGGTGCGCTCAAGAATTGTTCGCAGCGCCTCGCGTGATGGAGTTGGAACTTCAATCTTGGCCATGAAACGATCAAGTTGCGCCTCTGGAAGTGGATGCGTTCCTTCTTGCTCGATTGGATTCTGCGTGGCCAAAACCAAAAATGGTTTTTCAAGCGCGTACGTTGTTCCACCAACGCTCACGGAACGCTCTTGCATTGCTTCTAATAAGGCGGACTGTGTCCGTGGTGTCGCGCGGTTGAGTTCATCGGCCAAAAGAATTTGCGTGAAGACGGGACCAGGACGGAATCGATGCTCGCGCCGACCATGTTGTAGGTCCTCCACCAACACAGTGGTACCCAACACATCGGCGGGCATTAAGTCTGGCGTGCACTGAATGCGCATGGAGCGCAACCCGGCGGATTGCGAAATAGTTTGTACCAACAATGTTTTACCAAGCCCGGGCACGCCCTCCAACAGAATGTGACCATTGGCAAGCAAGCACCACAATGTTTGCTCCAGCGAATCGCCAAGACCAACAATGCGCGTGCAAATTGAGTTTTTCCAGCCCGCGGCCATCTCACGAAATGCCTCGCATTCAGCAGGAATATCGCGTTTTACATTCGCCACTTCGTTCATGACTGTGGCTCCTGCGTATCGGAATCACGGTCGATGCGCGCGCGGCGCTTGGCTTCTCGCAAACGCTCTAGCGGAGGAAGTTGATCCAGGGGAATTTCCGCGCCAGAGATTGATGAGTCCATGGAGCGATCACCATCGGAGTTCAAAGGCCCCGACGAATTCAAATCAACTTCCGCAATGCCGCGAGCGTTTTTGGCTACACCTTGATCCACCGCAACGGAGGGCGCTACAGACACATTCGTGTGCGACATGTTGTCAGCAGCGCGTTGTCTTGCAGTCTTACACGCTTGCGCCACTTGTCCAACATTCACTTTGACAGTTGTATTCGCGGCGCACTTTTCAAACACCAAACGACGTGCGGCGACATCCACAATAAAGAGCAGCGCAGCCGCGTACAAAAGAATGTCCCACACTTGGCGCAGCGATTGCGCTGGAAGCGTCCCGCCAGCTTCGAATAATTTCACATTGGTGTCGCCTAATTGCAGAAGCCTCCCGCCAGAACTTTCAGCCACTTGAGCCAATTTAGCCTGATCTTCTCGCTGAAATTTGAACTCGCGCGGATACGAGACATTCACCGCCGCTTGCACAAAAACAGGGCGATCATTCGCGCCCTGCTGCAACGCCGCGTTCACTAAATACGCGCCAGAAGCGTCGGTTGGAAATTTGGCGGACCATCTTCCAGGCGACACTTGGCGAAGCGGCAAGATGCTCATGGAGCCATCGGGCGCCAATACTTTCGCGGTAGCCACAGTGGTTGCAGCGGATGATTGCGCGTCATCACGAATTGAAAGTTCAACGATCGCGTCATCACCATCAAGTTGAGTGGTCAACGAAGTGTCCATGGAAGCGCTTTGACGCAGCAACCAACGCGCCACACCCGCGCACCACGGTTGATAGCCACTCCACGCAACCCACGCCGAACCCCAACGCGATGACAGATCGCTGGTGAACGCCGCAGAACGACCAACTCCGTAATTCCACCATGCAAATAGCGGATCGGAATTGTCCTTGCTTGCAATCACCAACGCATTTTGCGCCAGCCCGCCCCGCGCCGCGGTCATGACATAACCCGCAAGTTGTGGCCAAGATTTGGAAAGCGCGACGCCCGGTGGACTTTGCCCGGATGCACTTGGCGCAAACGAACCTTCCGCCAGCAAACTTCGATTGAGCACGGTGGCTTCCTTGATGAAGATTTGCGGCAACACAAGTTGCGCGTTCTGCGACTTCACTGGATAGCAACGGCCACCACCCACCTTCGCCATATCAACCAACAGCGGATCATTTGTGGAATCTCCAATGGACACAGTTGAAACAGAAATTCCTTTGCGCGCCAACAATTGAACCTTGCGAATTCCTTCATTGGGATCGCCCATGGTTTGTCCGTCAGTTAAAATCACAATGTGCTTCACGGACTGCTTCGAAGCTTCAAGTTCCTTGGCCGCCAAATCAATCGCTGGAAATAAATTTGTTCCACCACGGGGAACAATGCGTCGAATTTGTTTTGCGATGGCGTCGGGGTTCTCCACATTCATCAACGGCACCACCACCGATGAGGAATCATCAAAGGCGATGACGGTCACTTGATCGCCCGCTGACAATGTGCGAATACCCGCAATTGCGGCTTCATTTGCACATTGTTGCTGATCCATGTTGCTGCCCGCGACGGCACTCCCCATGGAACCCGAGCAATCAATTATCAACGCCAACGCGCCGCGCGGAAGCTGCCGCTCTTGTGGCGGATTCATTTCCACTGGAAGCGCCTTGGCGGTTTCGCTGTCAGTCCAACCACCTGCG
>CAJACJ010000475.1 GCA_903938205.1 uncultured bacterium | reverse complement strand
GTATCAACTTTGAACTACGCGCCAGACATGCACCCCGCCGATATTTTTGCCGCGCATGAACATTTTGGCCAGCAATTTGAGCGGCCAATTGCGCGATTTACCCAGCGTGAAAGAGAGAACAAAAATACGGCGCGCCCCCTGCGCATTGGATATGTCTCGCCGGATTTTCGCCAACACTCGGTAGCGCACTTTATTGAGCCCGTGCTTGCGGCGCATGACAAGAAAAAATGTGACGTGTTCTGTTATTACAACGACACGGTTTCAGATGACACAACGCTGCGAATTCAAAGTTTGGTGCCGCACTGGCGCGTCTTGGCGGAACTTTCCGACCACGACGCGGCGCGCAAAGTGCAAGAAGACAAGATTGACATTCTTGTTGACTTGGCGGGTCACACCAATCGAAACAGTTTGATGATGTTCGCGCGCAAGCCCGCGCCGGTGCAAGCCACGTGGCTGGGCTACCCCAATACGACTGGTTTTTCTTGCATGGATTACCGCATTACCGACGCATTGTGCGACCCTGTTGGCATGACGGACGCATTGCACACCGAAAAATTAATTCGCTTGCCTGATTGTTTTTCATGCTTCACGCCCCCCGCGCAGTCACCCACTGTCGGCGCACTTGCCGCGTTGCATGGCGATGGGATTATGTTTGGCTCATTCAATTATTTCATAAAGATGAATGAGCAAGTCATTGAAACATGGGCGCGCATTCTTGCGCGCGTTGCCAATTCACGCCTGACTTTGAAATACAGAAGTTTGAACTCGGAGTCTGTTCAAACTGTTGTGCGCACGGCCTTTGCCAAACATGGCGTGACACGCGAGCGATTGGTACTGCTTGGCAACGACGCTTCGCAACTTGACCATTTGGCGCGCTACAACTCGATTGATATTGCACTTGATCCATTTCCGTACAACGGAACCACAACAACGTGCGACGCCTTATGGATGGGCGTGCCTGTGATCGCACTTGCGGGACGCACTCATGTTGCGCGCGTGGGCGTGAGCCAGTTGACCAACATTGGTTTGTCCGAATTCATCGCCGCAGATGTCGATTCGTATGTTGACATAGCAGTGGCGCTTGCAAATGATCTGCCGCGGCTTACGCAATTGCGAGGCAGCCTGCGCGAGCGCATGAAAATCTCTCCATTGATGGATGCGCCGCGCTTCACACGCAACTTAGAGCGCGCGTTTCATGAGATGTGGCTGACGCATTTGGCGCTTGAAAAATAAATGCGTGTTCGCGGAGCGCACGATTGGGACAATCACGCTTCTTTGTGCTGCTCGCGCGGCAAAGCACTTCTGCAACAAAACGTGGTCATGCTGGCGCCGAGCTCTTGTTGCATTGCATGTTCAAACTAATGCACACGCCGCCAAACATTTTCTTTGACGTGTCTTCGAATAAGCCAAATGATTCCACCCTGTGAATATTGCAAAATCCGTGGGAATGCAAACGCGCGCCAAGCAGATCAAATGTGAACCCACACTTGTGAAAATCGTACTCGTCGAGTTGCCCGCCACAAATCATCATCTGCACATACTGGCGCTGATCTGGTGGAAGCTGTGGGTCAATAAAAATTTTCATAAGAATTTCTAAGTCCGGCACAGCGATACTGAGTGTTCCACCAGGCTTCAACACGCGCGCCACTTCATTCAACGCCATGCTTAATTCCTGACGAAATCCTAAATGCTCATACACATGGGAGGCGTACACCTCGCTCACCGAACCATTGGCGAACATGGAAAGATCCGTGACCAGGCCAACCACGTCCACGCCTGGACGCGGCTGCGCGTTCAGAAGAGTCCACCCTTCCTTTACATCGTGGCCGCCAAGGTGCAGACGAATAGACTTGTTGGAAGTGGATGTGAGTTGATTCGCTGGTGTCATTGCGCGCGCATCGTAGATGCAATTTGAAAATCAAAGGCGCACAATTTGGCCGCTGATTTCATTGAACCGCCTGAAATGTGCGAGCGTTGCAGCGCTGATGACTTGTATATATTGATGGTGCGTCGTGTTGAATGTGGCCATGGAGAGTCTTTGAACAGGCTCATAGCAAAAGGTATTTTACGCAATGAGCACCGTTGGACGAAATGACCCGTGTTCCTGTGGCAGTGGGCGCAAAGCTAAAAATTGTTGCCAAAGTTCCAAGAGCCCTTCAGACGCTGCGATCAAAGCGCCAATGATTTTGCTTCCCGCCATGGAAGGCTTGCGCGCCCAAGAAGTGCATGTGGGGCAGGCCGTGTTGATCGCGCAAGATCGACAACAACATGGCGACTTGGCTGGCGCCGAAAAGATTTATCGACTTATTCTTGCGGTGGACCCGAATCACGGCGATGCCATGTTTTTTCTTGGAGTGCTGCAGCATCAAATGGGAAATTCTAGGCAAGCGTTCACACTGCTGAAACTTGCCATTGAAAAACATCCAAAGGTGTACAAGTACCACTTCAATTTTGGAATTATTTGCGACGAAGTTTCCGCGATCGAAGAGTCCATCAAGGCGTATCGTTGCGCAATCGCTATTGATCCACAACCCGCCGCGTGGGGCAACCTGGGCAAAGTGCTGAAACAATTTGGCGAGCTGGATGAGGCGGCAGAATGCTGCAAGCAATGCATTCAATTGCAAAAGCATTTTCAGAATGCGATTCCTTACAACAACCTTGGAACCGTCTACCAGCAACAAGGAAAACTGAAGGAGGCTGTTGAAAGTTTCGCAATGGCCATTTCAATTGACCCCAGCGACACAATGGCGGAGAGTAATTACTTGTACACGCTGAATTTTTTGGCGCAACCAGATTTGCAAAAAATTTTCAACGCCCATAAAAATTTTGGCGCGCGATATGACCGGCCCATGGCCCCACGCCCATCTCCGACGGCTACGGATTCCACGCGCAAAATTCGCGTTGGGTATGTGTCAGCGGATTTCAGACAACATTCCGTAGCGCATTTCATAGAACCCATTTTGGCGGCTCATGACCAAAGCAAATTTGAATTGTTCTGCTACTACAACCATTCCATTGTTGATGAGCGCACCAAACACATGAAGAGTTTGGTGCCCAATTGGCGCCTTATATTTCAGCGCCCCGACGCGGATGTGGCTGAACTCATTCGCCGCGATGGCATTGACATACTTGTTGACCTGGCTGGCCACACAGGCACGAATAATTTGCCGCTGTTTGGGCTTAAACCTGCGCCCGTGCAAGTGAGTTGGATTGGTTACCCCAACACCACAGGCTTAAGCACCATGGATTACCGCATCACAGATGCGTTTGCGGATCCGCAAGGCGCGGCTGATGGCTTCCATACGGAAAAACTATGGCGTCTTCCAGAATGTTTTTCTTGCTTTGAAGCGCCAACGCAATCGCCGGATGTTGGACCGCTCCCCTTACTGAAGAATACACACATTACATTTGGGTCGTTCAATAATTTCGCAAAGACCACGCCAGAAGTCATCGCGGTGTGGGCGAATATTCTCAAGCGCGTTCCACAATCTCGCTTGGTGCTTAAAAATAAAAGCATGGCGGCAAAGCATGTGCGAACATTTATTCTTTCGCACTTTGCCAAGAATGGTGTTGGTCCAGAGCAACTGAACTTCTTGACCATGGACAACGATCAAACCAGTCACTTGGATCGCTACAACTCCATTGACATTGCGCTGGATCCATTTCCCTACAACGGAACAACCACCACATTTGACGCGCTCTGGATGGGCGTACCCATGGTGGTGCTCAGTGGCTGCAGCCATGTCAGCCGCGTGGGCGTGAGTCAAATGAGCAACTTGGGTTTGCAGGATTTGATCGCGCGTGACAGCGACAACTATGTGGATATTGCGGTGAAGTTGGCCAACGATGTGCCGCGGCTTACGGCACTGCGCGCGGGCCTGCGTGAGCGGTTGAAAAATTCTCCGCTGATGAATGTGCCGCGCTTTACGCACAATCTTGAGGACGCGTATCAAGCCATGTGGAAAATATATCTAGGCGCGCAAGCAACATGATCACGCTGCCTTTACTGAGCAACCAGCCATCGCGGCGGGTTCCAATTTCAGAGGC
>CAJACJ010000474.1 GCA_903938205.1 uncultured bacterium | reverse complement strand
TTCATCGCGGCCAATCACTGGATCAATCTTTCCAGATTGCGCGCGCTCGGTTAAATCAATCGCGTACTTCTTCAGCGCCTCCATACCGCTCTCGGCATTGGGGTCGTTGGCACCAGTTGAACCACTTGCTTTGCGAATGGCCTCAATGGATTGCAAAATACGCGCGCGAGTGACGCCCAGTGTGCTGAGTACTTCTTTGGCTGGGGTTTTAGTTTCAGACAGCGCCAACAATAAATGTTCGGTGCTGACATAGGTGTCCTTCATGCGCTGCGCCTCACGCTCGGCGTCCGTCAGAATTTGCCCAAACGCCGTGCCAGGCGCAGCATTTGCGCCTTGCACTTTGGGCATGCGTCGCATTTCTGCCTCCGCCACATCGCGCACGCGGTTGGCGTCAACGCCGGCGCGTTGCAAAATGCTGCTGGCAATTCCGTTTTTCTCCTCAACCACCGCAAGCAATAAATGCAGGGGAGTGAGTTCGCCGTGGCCCGCCAAATTGGCTTGGCTTTGCGCGTTTTGAATGGCTTCTTGAGCCAAGGTTGTCAATTTGTCAGTCCGCATTGTGTGAGGTCCTTTCAATTGAGCTCATCAGGCGTCCCCCAGGGGCGCATGTTGGGCTCTGTTGAATTTAGGTAGCAATCTGTGTGCCACTGTTCACCATGCGAACAGGGAAATGTGCGGGCAAAACTTCTGGGCGATTATTCAGCCAACTTACAAGCCAAGCAAACGCATCAACAAGTCGCGGACCTGGCCGGTTGAACATTTGATTTCCATCCACCACAGCGATCGCGGTTGGTTTGTTGTCCATCACGGCCGGAAGCAGGGGCCACCACTTTGTCGCTCGCAATACATCGAGTTCTTGCCACGCACGATCAAGCGAGAAGCCGCAAGGGCAAATCACAATTCGTTCTGGCGCGGCGGCGAGAATTTCTTCTCCCGTAAGCGCGCGACTTTTGGCATGCGCGCGTTGGAGCGAATGTTGTCCGCCAGCCGCTTGAATCAGTTCGGGCGTCCAATGTCCGCCACAAAATGGCGGATCGCACCACTCTAAAAACAGCACTTCTGGCCCAGGAATATAGGGATTTACATAATCCACCGCGCTCCAATAGGCGCCACGCAATTCCACCATGGCGCGCTCGGCTTGTGTCTGCAGGTTCGCCGCCTCGCCAATCACAAGCGCGTCGTCAAACACTTGCCAAATACTCGCGGGGTTCAAACTCACCACGCGCGGCCGCGGCGACATGTCATTGGCAATTCGCTCCACCGTGCGAAGATCAATGGAGCACACATCGCACAAATCTTGCGTCAAAATTAAATCTGGCTTCAGCGATCGAAGCAGTTCCTCATTCAGTTCATACAAACTCGCGCCACCGCCACCCGTTGCAAGCGCCGCGCGAACTTGCGCGTCAATGTCAGCACTGCTTGCGGCGTGCGTCACTTGCTTCGTCAACACGGGGCGGTCTTGAATCTCTGACGGATAGTCGCACTCGTGGCTGCGACCCACCAAAAATTTCGCGCCGCCAATTCGGCAAAGAAGTTCCGTGGCTGATGGAAGCAAACTGACAATGCGCATGGGTGAATGCTAGGAATTGACCTTGATCTGTGTGCAAGAATTTCAAAATTCAGAATTTCAATCGGCCAAATAAAAACGCCCCAGCACTTTGCGCAATGGAGCGTTTGCAATATAAAAATGTTCTGAAATTGGGAATCCTAGATTCGAACTAGGACTAACTGAGTCAGAGTCAGTCGTGCTACCGTTACACCAATCCCCAAATGAATCACGCAACGTGAATTCACAGTCTAGCAGGACTTTCAGGGCATTTCTGAGCAGTTTTTATGGCGGCAAGAGCAATGCGCGTTGGAGACAGAATCACAACGACACGTTGGTTTGGGCGCTGTTCTTCGCTGCCTTGCGACCCAAAAGTTGTGACACCAAAATGCCGGCAAGCATGAGGGCGCATCCACAATACTCGCGGCCACTGAGGCGCTCAGAAATGAGCAACGCGCCCGCGATCGCCGCGAATGGACTTTCCATGCTTAACAAAATTGCGGCGTGCGTTGGTGGAGCTGTCCGTTGACCAACGACCTGCAACGTGAACGCCACTGCAACGGCAAGCGCGCCCAAATACACCAACGACATCCATGCGCTTGAAACATGCGACCACTCTGGAAGTCCATCGCGCATCATAAACATGGCGGCCGCTGTTCCCGTGACAAGAAATTGCACTGCGGCAAGTTCAATGGGGTCGCAACGTGGCGCGTAGCGGCCAATGATTAACACATGAATGGCCCAGATGACCGCGCAGCCCAGCACCAGCACGTCACCGCGGCTCATGTGCAACTCCGCGCTGACGCTGAGCAAATACAAACCGACCGTGGCCAATGTCACGCCAAGCCACGCCGACCAACCAACGCGGTGGCCAAACAGCAATCCAATTAACGGAACAAACAACACGTACAAACCCGTGATGAAACCGGCGCTGCTTGCGGTGGTGCTTTCAATGCCTTTTTGCTGCAAATAGGCCGCCAATAACATGGCCAGCCCCGCGAATATTCCGCCGCTCCAAAGTAGCGCGCCCGGCGAGGACATATTCAATCCACGCGCGCGCCGAACAATAATCAACGGCGCCAATATCGCGGCGCCCATTAAAAATCGGATTGCCATAATTGAAACGGCGTCCAAACTTTTGGCCGCGTTTTGTTGCGCGACAAATGCCACGCCCCAAATCAATGACGCCAACAGCAGTAGCAAGTCCGCTCGAATTGTTTCGCGGTGCACGGTCACGGTTTGTGGTGCGGGCAGTGCACAGTGCTCTGGGTGGTCAACAATTCGTCCGGATCAAGATTCAGCGTGGCGCTCACTGTTAAGAATGCATCAGGCTCGCAACTAAAACCAGACGGAAGCGGAAGCTCAATGAGATAGCAGCGGCTGACCGAGTCCCAGCGATAAATGTTCACGCTCTTGTCCCCCAGATCGCATTTCAAAGAATTTGAAGTTTTAGATTTTGGATCTTCAACATTCAAACGCAGAACGCCAACTGACCGGGTTGTTTGATCGTCTTGATCAAGGCATTCAATATAGATATCAACCATGGGCGCCTTGTTTTGGGCGTGCAGGGGAAAATAACTCATCGGGTGCACAATGATTTTTTTGGGACGAAACG
>CAJACJ010000473.1 GCA_903938205.1 uncultured bacterium | reverse complement strand
GTTCAAGGGAACTGGTAACGCCGAACTTCACTTGGATCGCAAGCTTGTGGAGAAGCGCATTTATCCAGCGATTGATGTTGGCGCTAGCGGCACGCGTCGCGAAGAATTATTGCTTGACCCTAAGGAGCACGAACTGATTGTGCGCCTGCGCAAAGTAGTGAGCGACATGAACGTGGTTGAAGCCATGGAACTTCTCAAGAGTCGCTTGGGTAAAACCAAAAGCAACGCTGAGTTCCTGATGACCATGAACATGGGTTGATGCAATCATTGGATCACGGTTTTTCATGGCCCGCGTTGTCGCTATACGTGGAGTCCATTGCGTTTGAAACAATGTGTTGAAGCTGAGTTCAATAGAAAAGTCCGCACCCATTCACACAATCGTTGCGTATAAAGAATCGCCTTGTTTCATAAGGAAATCCAATGAATTTCAATCGCACGTCACCAGTATTCGGCGCACGCCGTTCAACCCATTTGATCCGCAACGCATTCACCATGATTGAAATCTTGGTGGTCATTAGCATTATTGGAATTTTAATTGCGCTGCTATTGCCAACGCTGAATTCCGTGCGCGGCAACGGCGCACGCACGATCAGCATGGCCCACATGAAGCAGACTTTCATGTTGATGCAGTCCTATGCGCAGGCAAATCGCGACACTGTTGTTCCCAGCGCTTTTGATTTCTCCGATGCGGCTGGCTACAAAGACGCCAAGGGAAAAATGAAGTCGCGCGGAAATATCCGGAGTGAAAAGTCACCGCCGGTGGGCGATCAATACAAAGGAACATGGGCGGACATTTTATGGACTGATGCCGGCTACGGACCCATTGCAAATCTTGCCATCGATGACACGGGCGGCGGCACGAATGTCACCGAATATCAATATCGATTTGATAATCCCGACGATACGTTGTATGAAAAATTAACTGGCTACGACAAGACACCGTTTCGCTCGAATTTGCCGCTGCTTAAGCCGTACACCACGTACACGCAACCAGGCTTCGATCCCGCAAAACCAATCAGTCTTGATTCCGAGATCGCCACAAATAAATTGGGTGGCAATGCAATTTTGCAAGGCGTGCCTGGCCTATTTGCCGCAAACAATTTCTTTGACTCGCGCATGAATCTTTTGCAAAAGGGCGACGCGCAGTTTTCTTTTCGCACAAAAACAAATCACCCATTCGACGCCATGAAGGGACCTTATTTCACATTTGGTGAAATGACTCGCCCGGAAGTGAGCGCGTATCTTGTGGATTCTTGCGCTGGTGAAACTATTGATCCAGTTGATTCCACTGATACCGGTCCACTTTCCGTTCGTCCGTTTAATTGTGAATCAACCGTTGGAGCGGTCGACGCTGACACTGGTTCGGCAACCAAAGAAAGTCTGGGTCAAGTCGACTTTCGCTATCCCGGCGATACATGCTTGATTCTTTTGTTAGATGGTCACACGCGCACCGAAGCCAAATGGGCCAGCATGTTTGAGTTGGAGGGCGGCGCCAACAATCTCCAAGATGACGGAACTTTGAATACCGGCGCAAACGATCCAAGCGATCAAGGCCGAGGCGTTCGATTTCGCCACTTAGACATGCGATAGGCTTAATTTGTAATTAAATGCTGTTTTTATAAGACTTTAATAAAATCAAGCGTATTCACATCTCAGAAATGGCTTATGGACAATGAGCAAGACCCGCAGTCTTGGGCAGATCAATCAAAACAGGGCAGCCAGTCGCAACCTCGCCACCCTGCACTTCCCCGCGCCCATGCACATACTTTCCCCCACTTGACCCACGCAAAAAAATCTGTACCCTTTCACACTCACCGCCCGTTTCTACGGGCGGTTTTTAATCGGTAAGTGCCACCGTAGCTCAGT
>CAJACJ010000472.1 GCA_903938205.1 uncultured bacterium | reverse complement strand
CTGGTGAGCGTCAGCGGACACTTGTATGAAATTCGCCGCGACCTTCGTTGGTGGAGCGACGTGAAAACCGATTCATTCGCGGGCGTGGACGACGTGCTTGCCAAGTTTGATCCCGCGCCGGATTTAAGCGACCAGTTGTATCGCCAAAAGATTGCGTTCATTGGGCTGCTGAACTTTGACCGCAGCACGCTGACGGAAATGTTGGCCAAGGGTTCTTCATGGTCCACCACGCGTTGGGCGGAAGTTCGACTTGCGCAATCGTTTGGTCCGCGCGTTCCGGTTGCGCTTGCTGATCAAGCGCGCAAGACCAGCCACGAGGCCAATCAATTTGTGAGCGGCTTTCATATTCCGGTTGGTCGCATGGTTGATGCCAACGGCAAGCGCTGGTTTGAAAGTGACCGCAAATTGCTGGCGCATTGGCTGGTGCGCGAAGAAGTGAAGGCGGGCTACGGCGACCCCGATGGCTTGAATAAGCAACGCGCGTTGATGCGCGTGATGGGCCGCCATATTGATGGAACTATTCCCAAAGCCGTGATGGAAAGCAAAGGCACTGAAGATTGGAACCCCGACACCAACACGATTGGTGGCGCGCCGTGCGGCGAAACATTGGGCGCGGTGCGTTATGAATTTTGGAATTCACAGCGCGATCTTGCGGCGCAATTTGATCCGCTGTATCCAGAGGCCCCAACCGCCATCGCGCGCAAGTTTGATTTGGCGCGCGAAATTCCAGAGAGCGAAGTTGAGCGACTTCTCATTGCGTTGCTGGAGCACCCAGTGCGCCGCGACATTGCAGCGTGGATGACCAAGCGACTTGGCCGCGCGTTGGAACCGCACGATGTTTATTTTGAGGACATTGCGGAGACGCGCCCGCCGGAAGAAATGAACGCCTCCGTTGCCGCGCATTTCCCCGACGAGAAAGTATTCGAGCGCAAACTGCCGGAGATTTTGCAGACGCTTGGTTTCAGCAAGGATGACGCGCATTTCTTGGGCGGACAAATCCGCGTGGAGATTGCGCGCGGCTCTGGTCACGCCATGCGTCCCGGCATGCCAGAATACGGCGCGTGGCTGCGCACAAGCCGTCTTGATAAGGAATTTGGCTGGGACGGTTTTGATACCGCCATGCATGAACTTGGCCACAACTTGGAGCAATTATGCAGCACGCACTTCGTGCCGCGGCCGCTGCTGCGCAATGTTCCAAACACCGCGTGCACCGAGGCGTTCGCGTTTTTATATCAGTCGCTTGGTCGGCGCGTACTTGGCTTGGAGAACCCCGACGAAGTGAAGCGCAGCTTTGATTTGGATTCCATTGGCACCATGTTGGCCGCGTGCCAAATTGCGGGACCAAGTTTGTTGGAGCTGTATACGTGGCGCTGGATCTACGCCAATCCAAAGGCAAGCGCGCAGCAGTTGCGCGATCAAGTGCTTGCGATCGCGGATCAAGTGTGGGAAAAGTATTACGAGCCGCTCCATGGAAAAGATCGCAACCGTTTAACCGCCGCCTATCAACACATGGTGGCGCATCCCTTGTATCTGGCCGATTACACCATTGGCCATGTCATGAGCCATCAGATTCGATCGTTCATGCGCGGCAAGCAATTGGCGGCGGAAACAAAACGCATCACAAGTTTGGGGCGACTGACGCCGGACCAATGGATGCGTCAAGCCGTGGGCGCGCCGCTTTCCATTGAACCGTTGGCGCAAGATTGCGCGGCGGCGTTGACGCGCATTGCGCCGTGAATGTGGTTAGAATCGCCCGCTGTATTGCATGCGTAGCTCAGCTGGATAGAGCATCGGTCTTCGAAACCGAATGTCGTTGGTTCGAATCCAACCGCGTGCATTGATTGAAGTGCGATGAATTGTGCCACATGCGGCTGTAGGCTTTCCGCATGCAAACAGTTCAACAACAAATCGCCGCGCTTCAAGTCATCGTTCATCAACAGCATGTCTGCGCCAAGCGACAACGCTTGTTGAATATCGCTTTACTTAGCGTGCTTGTTGCCGGCGGCTTGATAGCGGCGGTTCGTCCAGTTGGCGACGCAACTTTCGACACAATCACATGCAAGGGTTGGAAAGTTGTCGACGCGGACGCAAAGACGCGAATTATGGCG
>CAJACJ010000471.1 GCA_903938205.1 uncultured bacterium | reverse complement strand
TTGATACCGTTCTCACCGTCACCACCGATCCCGCCGCTTCACAAGTTTTTATGAAGCAGGCCAAGGCGTTCGAAGCCGACGCCAAATTCTTCGAGGCCCTTGAGGCGTACAAGAATGCCGCCAAGGCCAATCGCACCGCGACCACGCTGTTCAATGTTGCGCGCATGCAGGACCACTTGGGTTACGACGATGACGCCATGCGTAGTTACGAGGAGTGCACTCGTTTGCCAAATCCTCCGGTGAATGCGTTTCTGAATCTTTCAGTTCTGTTGGAGGACGCGGCGCAATTCACGCGCGCCAGCAAGTTGATCCAAAAGGTGCTTGAGGCCAATCCCAATCATCCACGCGCCAAACTGTTTATTCGCGACGTGCAAGCCAGCAAGAACATGTTGTACGACGAGGAACTCGCTCGCTTGAAGGGTCGCGAAGAAGCCATGTTTGAATTGCCAGTGGCTGAGTTTGAACTTTCTATCCGCGCCCGCAATTGTTTGAAGAAGATGAACATTCGCACGCTTGGCGATTTGCTTCGTATTAGCGAATCTGAATTGCTTTCATACAAGAATTTTGGCGAGACCAGTTTGGTGGAGATCAAGCAAATGTTGACCGCGCGCGGTTTGCGCTTGGGTCAACAACTTGATCGTGGCCACTATGACAAGGTGCGCGGCGAAGTGCTTGAGAAGATGAAGGGCACCGTGGCCGACGGCGTGTTGGGCATGACGGTTGGCACGCTCAATTTGGGCATTCGCAGCCGAAAAGCCTTGCAATTGCTGGGTATTCAAACCGTGGGCGATCTTGCCGCGCGAACTGAAGCCGAGTTGATGGGCGTGAAGAATTTTGGCGCCACAAGTCTGGTGGAAATTCATGAGCGTCTTGCTGAGCACGGTCTTGCCTTGCGAACGCTTGAGTGAGGTCAAGCCGCTTGAGGCGGCGAAGGAGCCTCAATGGCGGTGAACTCTGGATGGCAACCACCAACGCACGCTGGCAAATTTTTTGCCACGCTGGCGTCGCTTGTGATTGTTTCTTGGGGATACATGACCATTCCAAGCGGTTGTGAATCTCCAAGTCCAACCAGGCCACGAACGGCGCTGCCAGGAAGTCCACTGGAAAAAAAATCGGATGGGTCATCCGTTGTCGCCGCAGGCACGGCGGCCGTGACCGCGGACAATGTTGAAAAGCCAAAGACTCCGCCACCGCAAGAGCGACCGTTTCCGCCAACTGCTCAACCTGACATTCGTGTGCGCGTGGCGGCGGTGCGTGGCGAGCCGGTGCAACTCACGCATCCAACGGGTTGGTTATGGCAGAAGGGTGAAAACGCACAGGTGGGTCGAACATTTCGCGCGCCCATTGCCGTGTATCCAGTTGATGATGGTTGGAGAATTGTGGAGGCCAACGGCACAACGCAAGCCAGCAACTTTCGTTTGAAGGAATCTGGCGCGTTGCAAGTTGAGGCGCCTAAAAATTCGCGCGGTGAAATTCAATTTGGTGGCAGCGCGTATTTGGGCATTGCCAAAATTGTGCGGCGTGCGGATATTGACGCAAACGCCTCGGATTTGGTGTTTATTGTGCCTCTTGAAGAATATTTGCCTGGCGTGTTGGCCAAGGAGTTGTTCAAAGGTTGGCAGGTCAACACCTATCAAGCGCAGGCCATTGCCGCTCGCAGTTACGCCGCGTGTGAAATGGAGTGGTGGAGAAAACGACGTCACTATGACGTTGTCGCTGGTCAAGCCAGTCAAGCGTGGGTGGGCGCAACCAGCGACGCAAAAAGTTTGGACGCGGTGGCTAGCACTCGCGGTCAATATCTTGTATTTGATGGACGCGTAGTGCCCGCGTACTACTCCAGTAGTTGCGGTGGGTTGCCTGCGTCGGCGGTTGATTCCATTCGCGATGGAACATGGACGCAGATTGCTCCGTTGAATGTGACCGAGAAGAGCCGCCGTACGCAATGTTGTGAGAAGGCGCCCGCCGCGAAGTGGCAGGCGTCATTTTCAATTGCAGAAACTGTGGATCGCATGAACGACTGGTCCAAACAAGCTGGTCGAAAAGATTTGGGTTCAATGAATGGCGTTAAAAGTTTTGTTGTGGGAGATCGAAACTCCCTCGGACGTTCAATGACATTTTTTATCACTGATCGAAATGGAAAGAAATTCACCTGGGACACCGGTGACTTTCGCGCGGCCATGAATGCCGGCGCCGAGAGTTCCCGTGACTCTTTAAAGTCATCCGCGCTTGAGCCACGCATCGACAATGGCCGTTTGATTTTGGATGGCCGCGGCTACGGCCACGGCGCTGGAATGTGCCAATATGGCGCTGAATTCATGGGAAAATCGGGTAGGTCAGCGCGCTCCATTTTGGAGCGCTATTACCCGGGCGCCACTATTGTCACCATGCCTGAAAATTCCAGCGACAGCACAGCCAGTGCGGCGTTGGTGAGCTCGCCCAAACCATAAACGCACCACAAGGATTCAACCGTGTTCACAGGACTTGTTCAAAATATGGTGGCGGTGCAATCATTGGA
>CAJACJ010000470.1 GCA_903938205.1 uncultured bacterium | reverse complement strand
GCGGAATCGTTTACCCAGTCGCTTGCGCAGTCCGACCCAATTGATGCCACAAGTTTGCCGCCAGTGGTCTGGGCTCTTGCGTGTTCGGGGCGACCCGCAGCGGCGCGACAGTTGCTGATGGCTACGTTGATCAATCCAAATTCTCCAGGGCGAGCTGGAGCGCCATGCGCAACGCAGTGGTTGTACAAAAATGGCTTTTCTCAGCCACTTCAAGCAGGTTTACAACAAATTGCCTCAACGCAAGACGCGTTGATAGCGCGCTGCATGTTGGCATGCGGCAATGAGCACGCGGTTGATTTTATTCTGACCAGCGCGCCTGCAATTCTTGAAAATCAAATCGCCTTGCGGGAGATGGTGAATGTTGTTGCCGCAAACCAAGGTATTGCCGCCACGGTGCAAATTGCTTTGGACCATGTTCAAAACAAGCCCGAGTCGGCGCCAATGTGGGCGGCGGCTTTGCGCGCCTTGCCATTTGCAGCCAAGCAATTGCGCGCGGATATTCAAGCACCGTTCGCGAATAAGAACACCCTGAACGCCGCGACCATCAATGCAACGCGCGCTCTTCTTGGAGCATGGTTTGATCTGGTTGGATTTGATTCATTGTTGGCGTTGCACACCATTGAGCCGTTCACGGACTCGCGCGGCGCGCTTGCAAGCGCGGCAAGAATTGCGGCATTGAATGCGCTTGCGATTGAGCAAGATTTGGCCAAGATTGAACGCCTTGAAAAAGTGTGCGACCCACAATCCGCGCCAGAGTTGGCGGCGTTGGCGCAGGCATTTCTTGAAAGTGGTGAAAACAACAAAGCCATTGAATGCGTGGAGCGTGCGATTGCGCTTGACAAAAAATGTGCGCAAGCCTGGATGGCGCGTGCCGCGATTGACTTGTCGCTTGCGGTCAATTCATCAATAGATGCGCCGTATGAGCGCAAAAAAGAGGCCGCCTTGGAGGCGCGCAATTCGTTTGAGCGGGCCATGGAAGCGGCGCCCAATAATCGCATGGCAGCGCGAAAGTTTTTAGAAGTTGCTTCGCCAGAGCGCGGTATTGCTCCGGACGTGGACGCTTTCGCAGTTGTCATGGCCAGTCAATCGCAGCAGGTGTTGCGCGAGGTTCGCCGAGAAAAAGCGTTGTCGTCTCTGCGCCGCAATCAATCAACCTTCAATATGGAATCACTGCGCATGTTGCTGACCGAGGATCCACTTGACGCATTCGTTGGGCAAGCCATTTTGTCCGCGGCCGCTGAAACGGGTCGATTGGCTGAAACTGAAAAATTTCTTGACGCATTGGTGTTGGCGCATCCGTCAGCCGCGGAACTGGGCGAGGTTGATCTTTCATGCAAAGCGCGGCAAGGGCGGTTGCTAGAGGCGATAGAAATTCTGAAGACGGCTTTAGCTTTGGATCCTGATTCAGACGCGCTCACTCGCGGTTGTATTCGCGCGCTTATGGCGGCGGGGCAAAAAACGGAGGCACTGAGCGTCATCGACAATGCACCAGAGCGTTTACGAAATGCGGCGGGTCGCACTCAACTTGAGCGGATTGAGTTTGAGTTGTCCCTGAAGCCCAACGTTGCGGCGCAAGAAATTCACGACTTGGTTGCAAGTGGGCGCCTGTCACAAAACCAGCGTAAAACCGCGGTTCTATTGGCGCATCAGTTGCCAAAAAATATAGAGCAACGCTTGGCACTGCAAGCCGCGCTGGCAAAGCCATTGCTGGATGATGCCAAAGTGCAACCCATGTACGTTGCGTACGCAATGTTGGATGGCACTTTGGAAGAGGCGCGCGCAATGAGCAAAAAACACGCGCGTGCTTGGCCCGTTGTGAACGTCGTTGAAGCCGCTCAATTGTTGGCGGATGAAGGCATGTTTATGCGTGCGGAATTTCTTCTGCATGATTGCGGCGCGTTGAGCAAGGACAAAAATAAATCGCAACTTTTCCGCGCTGAGTTGGCTTGTCTCATTGCCAAGGGAAATGTGACTAAGGCGAGCCAGCGTCTATCGCAAGAACGCGAGCAGAATAAATTTCATATCAAAGATCCTCAGGTCACAAGCGCTGCCGAAGATTTGGCTGAATTGGGAAACGCATTTCTGATGGCCAGTGACCCAGCCGCCGCGGAGGAATGTTTCCAGTCCGCGGTTGATCTTGCACCCAATCTTGCATCGGCCATGAACAATCTCGCTTGGCTTCGCATGGAGCGAAATGAAATTGACGCGGCCACAATCGATCTCATTCGCCGCGCGCTTGTGGCCACGCCCAATGATTCAAGTACGCTTGATACAGCGGGGTGGTTGGCGTATCGACAGGGTCGTTTGCTGGACATGGAAGGCGCAGCTGGCGCGCTGAGTTTATTGCAAAAATCGCTTGAAAAAGCCCAAGATAAGGCCTCTCCTGAATCCATGGACCATTGCGCGGACGCGCTGTATCGCGCCGGTGAAATACAGCAGGCCACGCAACTGTGGCGCGCGGTCGCTGATCAAGGCGTGAATAAATCGTCTCGTGAAAATGTTGCCAACGCATTTTCCATTTTGCAGCAACGCGAGTGGGGCATTCGCGCATGGAGCGCCGACGCATTTTATAATCGCAACGATGGAGCGGCTATTGAGCGCGCCAAGAAAAAATTAAAATCAATCGCGCAAGGCGGTGCCCCTGAGTTGGCGGAAATGGATTTCGCGCCAACTTCCGCCAATGTCAAGGTTGCGCCCGTGCCCGCGTCTGATACGGTGGCACCCAAGGAGTCCAGGACAACTCCTGAAGGAGCTCAATAATGGCTGGCCATAGTGTTTGGAAAAACATAAAGCATCGCAAGGCGGCGGTGGACGCCAAGCGAGGAAAAATTTGGAGCAAGCTCAGTCGTGCCGTCATTGTCGCGGCGCGCACCGGTGGCGTGGATCCAAAATTTAACTCCGCTTTGCGATTGGCCATTCTTGACGCCAAGGCGGGCAACATGCCCCGTGACACGATTGAGAAGGCCGTTAAAAAAGGATCGGGTGGTCTTGAAAGTGAGCGCTATGAGCCGACTCGTTACGAGGGATTTGGTCCTGGCGGCGTGGCGCTTGTGGTGGAGGCGTTGGTCGCAAACACCAATCGAACCGCGCCCGAAATCCGCACCATTTTTGATAAAAATGACGGCAAAATTGGCGTGCCGAATAGTGTCATGTTTGGCTTTATTCAGCAGGGAATTCTGCTGATTTCAAGCTCGGCCACTACCGAAGACGCCCTTATGGAAATTGTCCTTGCGGCCGGCGCGGATGATGTTCAAAGTGGGGAAGAAGGGTGGCAAATCACAACCGCGCCCGCCATGTTTGGAGTTGTTCGTGAGGCTGTCGAAGCGGCGAATATTGCTGTGGTAAGCGCTCAAATAGAATATGTTCCACTGAATACGGTTTCAGTCGATGCAGAAACAATGCAAACAGTTGAAAAATTGGTCGAGGCTTTAGAGGATCATGATGATGTGCAACGAGTGCACACAAATTTGGCGCGTGATTAAGTCCATGAGATTCATCTTCACGAAATCCCAGACTCGCTCTTTCAATTTGAAGCGCATTTCACATGTGGCGTATTGGCGATTTTTATTTCTGGGAATTTTGTCCCTGTCCACGTTGACGGCTTGCGGAACCAAGGACCGTGAATTTCCAGGTCACTCCCGCGATCAAGTTTGGAAAGCCATGGTTCAAGCCGCTGACGATCCGCGCTATGCCGACTGGGTTGTGATTGAGAATCAGGTGTGGCGCGATGATTTAAATAGTCGACTTGAAATTCTTCGCAATGTGCGCCGTGATGTCATGGTTTCTGGAGAGGCGCCAAGGCGTGAAGAAACCGAGTGGAGATTTTCAGCCGAATTAACTGACACGGATCCACCGGCCGTTGAATTTTCAACAAGCACAATCACCGTTCCCGCGCATTTTTGGTTGCAAGCCCGTCATTATTTAGATGAAGTGGATCGACGACTCAACGGAATGCCGCTTGAGAAAAAAGCGCAAATCCATGCATTTTCAGCGGCAGAATCCAAGAAATTACCTGATCGTTCCGCGCCGCTTCCAGTGCTTGCAACAACGCAAAGTGACGCACCAAATCCAACGGAAATTCCAAACGCGCGCCTAATTGAACCTGTAAAAACAGAGGCCGCTATTGCAGTTCCCGTTGCTGTTGTGCAACCAGTGGCACAGCCTGAACCAGTTGTTCAAGCGGCACCACTTGTGGAACCAGAGCCAGTTGTGCAAGAGCAACCAATCGCGCAACCAGTTGTGGAACCAGAGCCGGTTGTGCAAGAGCAACAAATCGCACAACCACTTGTGGAACCAGAGCCAGTTGTGCAAGAGCAACCAATCGCGCAACCAGATGTTCAACCAGAGCCGGTTGCACAAGAGCAACCAATCGCGCAACCAGTTGTGGAACCAGAGCCGGTTGCACAAGAGCAACCAATCGCGCAACCACTTGTGGAACCAGAGCCAGTTGTGCAAGAGCAACCAATCGCGCAACCAGTTGTTCAACCAGAGCCAGTTGTGCAAGAGCAACAAATCGTGCAACCAGTTATCAAAGCGGAACCATTCACAGAGCCCACTCTTATTCCAGAGCCTGTACTCGCTCCGAGGCCTGTAGTGAGTACAAAACCTGCAAGTGTTTCCAAGGCGGTTCCCGCACGCGTTGCATCACCAAAAGTGATTCCGGTACGAGGTCCAAAAACAGAACAAGCACCTGCGCCAATTTCAAAGCCATTGCCAAAAGCCGAGCCCGCACCCGCGCCAATTCCAGAACCCGCTCCAGCAGCCGAGCTCGCACCCGCGCCAATTTCAGAACCCGCGCCAGCAGCCGAGCCCGCACCTGCGCCAATTCCAGAACCAATTCCAGCACCTGCACCCGTTGCAAAATCCGCACCGGTTATCAAACCAATTCCAGTTGCAGAACCTGCCCCCGCGCCGGGAACTGAACCTGTTGAGCCACCACCTTTTGAGCCGCCGCCAGAGCCATAAACCAGATCAATTCAGAAACGCGGCGCGACCAAAATTCATAAACTGATCACAACACATCACTGAACTTTTTTATCTTTTCCAAGGAGAAACCAATGCCAAGCAAAATTCAAATGACAACCGCCGGACTTCAAGTTCCAGATCAACCTTTCATTCCATTTATTGAGGGCGACGGAACCGGTCCCGACATTTGGAAGGCCAGTCAAATGGTGTTCGATGCTGCGGTTGAAAAAGCCTACAACGGCAAGCGCAAAATTCATTGGCATGAAGTTCTCGCTGGCGAAAAAGCATTCAACAAAACTGGCTCATGGTTGCCAGAAGAAACGCTGACCGCATTCCGTGACATGCTTGTTGGCATCAAGGGTCCGCTGACCACTCCAATTGGTGGCGGCATTAGCAGTCTGAATGTCGCGCTGCGCCAGAAACTAGATCTCTATGTTTGCTTGCGGCCCGTGCGCTACTTCAAGGGCGTGCCAAGTCCAGTGAAGAAGCCAGAGGATGTGAACGCCGTTATTTTCCGCGAGAACACCGAGGATATTTATGCGGGCATTGAATTCAAGGAAGGTTCGCCTGACGCCAAGAAATTTATGGATGCTTTCAAGTTGGCGTTTCCAGAGCAGTTCAAAAAAATTCGTTTTCCCGAAACCAGCGGCATTGGCATTAAGCCAATTTCCAAGGACGGCACCGAGCGGCTTGTGCGCAGCGCCATTAAGTACGCGCTGAAAGAGAAGCGAAAAAGCCTGACAATTGTGCATAAGGGCAACATCATGAAGTTCACCGAGGGTGCCTTCAAAGATTGGGGCTACGCGCTTGCGGCCAAGGAATTCCGCAATGAAACTGTGAGCGAGCGCGAGACGTGGATCTTTGGAAACAAGGATGCCAACGCCGAACTGACCACCGAGGCCAACGCCAAGATGATCGATCCGGGCTACGACATGATGACGCCAGATCAACAAGGCAAGATTCGCGCCGAGATTGATGTGGCCATGAAGTTGTGGGCGACGCACGGCGGCGGCAAGTGGAAGAGCAAGTTGCTCATCAAGGATTCCATCGCCGACATCACGTTGCAACAAGTGCTCACGCGCGCCAAAGATTTTGACGTGATCGCAACCATGAATTTGAACGGCGACTATTTGTCCGACGCGCTCGCGGCGCAAGTGGGTGGTATCGGTATCGCGCCAGGAGCCAATATTAATGAGATCACTGGTCACGCCATTTTCGAAGCCACGCACGGCACCGCGCCGAAGTATGCCAACTTGGATCAAGTGAATCCAGGCAGCGTGATTTTGTCCGTCGAAATGATGCTGCGCTACATGGGTTGGAGCGAGGCCGCCGACTTGATCATTTCTGGAATGGACGCGGCCATCACGGCGCGCACCGTCACGTACGATTTCCATCGCTTGAGGGAAGGTGCGCGCAAGGTGAAATGCTCTGAATTTGCCCACGAAATCATTCGCCACATGGATGCGCGCGTGGCGGTTACGGCGTAAATCGCCATTGATTCAATGACAACGCAAACACCTCCGCCATTCGCGTGGAAGCAATTTTTTCAGACGCTTCCCCGCGGCATGCGCGGAGGTTTTGTTTTGTTCATCGTGTGGTGCGTTTTACCTTTGACATGCGGACTGATTTTGTTGGCCAACATCAACTCAGCACACCACTGGCTTGGTGGCGAAGACTTGAACGCCGCCATGATTTTTGCGGCAAGCTACGCGGTGTTGACGGGCCTTGGCATTTTGCCAACGTATGCCGCCACCATTGTTGGCGGTTGGGTCTTCGGTGTTGAGCTTGGTTTCGCCGCATGCGCCGCCGGATATCTAGGCGGTAGCGCGATTGGTTTTGGCATTAGTAAATTGGTCTGCGCAGATCATGTCGCCAAGTGGATTGACTCGCGCAAGCGCTGGTCCATTATTCGAAAAACAATCCTTGAGGAACATGCGTGGAAGGCCACGGGCATTATCGCTTTGATTCGACTTTCTCCAAGCGGACCATTTGCCGTGACCAACTTGGTGCTTGCGGCTTGCGGCGCGGGTTGGACAGAATTTTTAATCGGATCTTCCGTGGGCATCGCGCCTCGAACGTTGTTCGCGTGTTTTATGGCGGCTTCGGCTTCCGCCACAGGAGCCACCGATATTCAAACATTGGCCAAAAATCAGGGATATATGGCTGTGATTGTGGGCATTGTCATTTTCATAGTCACGCTGGCGGTGATTGGATGGGTGGCGCGCGCCGCGCTAGATCGCGCGTTGCGTGACGAAACTCCCGCGATTCGCTAACTTGCTTCACCCATGTCCGTCATAGAAATGAATCGTCCACGCGTTCAAAATTCCGCCAGCACATCGTCGCGCGCAAAGGCGCAAGCCGCCGCAAAAGCGTCTGCGAAATTAAAGAAAAAGCCAGCAGCGAAGTCCGCGCGCAAGACGGCAAAAAAGGCGTGGCGCACCGCGGCCACAAGTGATCATCATGAACTGTATGAATTATCCGTGCAAACTCCCAAGGAGGAGGTTGAGTTCATTGACAAGGTGTTCAAGTCCATCACCAATCGCTTGCCCGCCACATTTCGCGAGGACTTTTGTGGCACGCACATTCTTTCAAGCGCGTGGGTGATTCGTCGCGCAACCAATCATGCGTATGGTGTTGACCTTGATCCATCCGTACTTGCATGGGGTGCGGCGCGTCGTAAGCAACAATTGTCGCCTGGCGCGCACAAGCGCTTGCACACCGTGCAAGGAAATGTGCTTTCACACAAGGGCGACCTGGTTGATGTGGTGGCCGCGTTCAACTTCTCGTATTACATATTTAAAAAGCGTGCGGAACTATTGCGCTATTTTAAATTCGCGCGGACGCGCCTGAAAAAAGATGGCGTGTTTTTCTTGGACTGCTACGGCGGCTACGAAAGTTTCTCCGAGCAAAATGAGGAGCGCAATTTGGACGGCTTCACCTATATATGGGACACCGCCAAGTACAACCCCATTTCGGGCGAGGTGCTGAACCACATCCACTTTAAGTTTCCAGACGGCACGCAAATTCGCAAGGCATTCACCTACGATTGGCGTCTGTGGACCATCGCGGAGTTGCAAGAATTGCTCGATGATGCAGGCTTTAAACGAAGCACCGTGTATTGGGAAGGCACCGATCACGCCACTGGCGGCGGCAATGGAATTTTCCGCAAAGCCACTCAAGGCGAGGCATGCGCCGGCTGGATTGCCTACATCGCCGCTGAAAAATAAACTTCAGAATAAAACGAAACTTCAACAGGAAATGAATGGCAACTTAGCCTAAAGTCCACCCAATGCATCCGTTCGCAATACTCGCGCCCGCTTGGCGCCGCGCGCCTGCCGCTGGAATAGTGGCGGGAGCCCTTCAAGAAGTGGAAGAAATTTTTCGCCGCCAATTGCGCAGCGATTTGCCCGCCGTGAATGAACTTGCGCGCCATGTCGAGCGCTATCGCGGTAAAATGTTGCGTCCAACGTTGCTTTTGCTTTCAGGTTTGGCGGCAACCGGCCGCGAGGACGAAGCCGCGCTTTCGCGCAATCACAAAATGGCGGCTGCCGTTTCTGAAATGATCCACATGGCCACGCTGGTGCATGACGATGTTCTTGACGAGGCCGACACGCGTCGCCGCGGCGCCACGATTAATTCATTGCGCGGTAATGAGACCGCCGTCATGCTTGGTGATTGGCTCATCTCAAACGCGTTCCATTTGTGCTCGCTCATTGGCGACCCATCGCTGAATGTCGCGTTTGGCCACACCACAAACACGTTGTGCGAGGGTGAGTTGTTGCAATTGAGCCGACGTGAAGATGTGTGTTTGGACGAGAGCACCTATTTAGAAATTGTGAAGCGCAAGACCGCGGCGTTGGTGTCCGCGTGTTGCCAACTTGGCGCCAAATTGTCGGGAGCCAGCGAGGAAATTCAAAAAGCGCTTGGCATGTACGGCCAGCACACTGGCGTTGCCTTTCAAATTCAAGACGACATTCTGGATTTCACAGGCGATCAAAGCGTGGTTGGCAAAACATTGGGTTGCGATTTGCTTAAGGGCAAAGCCACGTTGCCGCTGATTTTGTATTTGCGTGATTGCGTTGGTTCATCGCGTGTTGACGCCATCAATGTGATCGAATCACGCGACGGGGTTGAATTGGTGCGCCGTATGAATAAAGCGGGCTCCATTGTTGCGGCGCAAGTGGTGGCGGAAAATATGATCCGCGCCGCGCAAGACGCGCTTACACCGCTTCCGCCTAGTCAAGTGAAATCACTACTGCAAGAGTTGGCCCTGGAAGTCATCCGCCGCGATCGATAATTGCAATCGAGCGCGTGCATGCGCTGACAACTTTTATGCGCGTAAATTCATTTCTGTGTCCTAAATTCTGCGCAATTTTGCCGCGCGAAGACGCAACTTACGCTCCACCGCAACTTGCGTTGTCGATCAATCGCACGCTTTCAAGACGCGCCGCAATCAACGCGCGTGCGCCCGACTTCAATTTTGGTTCAAATTTCTCAATGGGCAAAAGCGTTCCCGGTGCGCGAATGACCGCGTACTCCACTTGAAGTTGGTGCTGTGCCAACACGCGGAGCATTTCATTTTCCACCGCCGCAATATCCATGCCGGCGCGCACGCTTGCTTGAGCGACCGTGAGCGCTCGCCAAAGTCCCAGCGCATTTTCCCGCTGATCCGCCTGCAAATAGCGGTTGCGACTGCTCATGGCCAGGCCGTCGCTTTCGCGAATGGTGGGGCATGCATGTACAACAAGATTTTTCCAACGTGCGCCCTCGCGTCGCGCCATGTCTTGTATCACGCGTAGTTGTTGAAAATCTTTCTCGCCAAAGTAGGCGGTGGCGGGTTGACACATGTCAAACAGTTTCGCAACCACTTGGCACACGCCAGCAAAATGAGTTGGCCGCTGCGCGTCCTCAAGCTTGGGTTGCGTTGCCACAAGTGGCAATTGCAAAGTGCCCGCCTCAGTATTGGCCGCATCCACGCCATGTGGATACATGTCTTGAACGCTTGGAATAAAAATTGCCGTCGCGCCCGCCGCCTGGCACAATTCGCGATCCGCTTCCAGCGTGCGTGGATACTTTGAAAAATCTTCGCCCGCCGCAAATTGCGTCGGGTTTACAAATAGGCTGACCACCACGGGGAGACCATCGCTCGCCGCTCGCTGAATCAACGAAGCGTGCCCCGCATGCAGCGCGCCCATGGTTGGAACCAACGCGCATGCATGCATGGGCGTAAGCGACTCGGCATGTTCAATGATCTGCATGCGGCGAAGGTACTCGCCTTTTATGGCGCGTTGCTTTCTGCCAAGACGTGGCAATTGGCGATGGCAGTTCGGCTTCACGCCATGAGCAGCCACGCACTTTGTGTTCTTTTGAATGCGCTCGTGCGTCAATTTCAACGTGAAAGCGCATTGATCACGTTCATAAAAAGTTTAAATTTCCCTTTGCGGCGCGCTCAATCTTGCCTACACTACAAAATGATTTTCAAGGACTTCAATTTCAGACAAAAAATCCGAATTTCATTCGCCTTCTATACAAACACATCAACATGAACAAAACACGACCACTGTATTTAGACAACGCCGCCACCACTCGATGCGATCCCCGCGTGGTTGAAGTCATGCTTCCATACCTCACCGAGGCTTACGGAAATTCCGGCAGTCGCAACCATGCCTTTGGTTGGGAAGCGGAGGAGGCCGTTGAGAAAGCGCGCGAGCAAGCCGCCGCGCTCATTGGCGCCAACGCCAAGGAAATTATTTTCACAAGTGGCGCGACTGAAAGCAATAACTTGGCCATTAAGGGCGCGGCGAACATGTACGCCAAAAAGCCAGAAGGTCAAACTGGTCGCGGTCACATTATCACCGCGCTTCACGAACATAAGGCTGTGCTTGATCCATGCAAGCGTCTTCAGAAGGAAGGCTTTGATGTCACCTATTTGCAGCCGCCCGCCGACGGCGTGATTACGGTTGACATGGTCGCCAAAGAAATTCGCCCCGACACCATTTTGGTTTCCATCATGTGGGCCAACAATGAAATTGGAACCATCAATGAAATTCCAGCCATTGGAAAACTGTGCCATGACAAGGAAATTATTTTCCATAGCGACGGCACGCAGTGGGTTGGAAAAATGCCAACCGATGTGGAGCGCGACAATATTGATTTGCTTTCCTGGAGCGGTCACAAGATGTACGGACCCAAGGGCGTGGGCGCGTTGTATGTGCGTCGTCGCAAGCCGCGTGTGCGCTTGGAGGCCATCTTCGATGGCGGCGGACAAGAGCGCGGAATGCGCAGCGGCACGCTGAATATCAGCGGAATTGCGGGCTTTGGAAAGGCCTGCGAATTATGCCAGCATGAAATGCAATCCGAAGGCGAGCGCCTTTTAAAGTTCCGTAATCGTCTAGAAACAGAACTCGCCAAGGCGATTGAAGTGACGCAGGTCAATGGCAACGCCAGCAAGCGCGTTCCCAACATCACCAACATTTCATTTGGTTTTGTTGAGGGCGAAAGTTTGCTCATGGGCATCAAGGACATCGCGTGTTCATCCGGTTCCGCATGCACCAGCGCCAGTCTTGAGCCAAGTTATGTTCTGAAAAGTTTGGGAGTGGGCGACGAACTTGCGCACAGCAGTCTGCGTCTCAGCATGAGCCGCTGGACCACCGACAAGGAAATTGATTACACCATCGCTTCCATCACCAAGGCGGTCTTACATTTGCGAAAGATGAGTCCTCTTTATGATTTGTTCAAAGAGGGCGTGGACATTAGTAAAATTCAATGGCAAACCCACTGAGTCCCAGATGCAATTGTCGGCGTACAGTTTGAGAACGGTTTAAAAAGTTTGACACAAAGTTTGATTGAAAAAGTCTTGCAACAAGTTTGAAATAAATTTAAGAAAGAACACACCATGGCATACAGCGACAAAGTCATCGAGCACTATCAGAACCCACACAACGTTGGTTCGTTTGGCAGCAGCAAAGAAGTGCAAGCCCGCAAAGATGTTGGCGTAGGCATTGTTGGCGCGCCCGAATGCGGCGATGTCATGCAGTTGCACATTCAAGTCAGCGATGCTGGCGTGATTCAGGACGCCAAGTTCAAGTGCTTTGGTTGCGGTTCCGCGATCGCGTCAAGTTCCTTGGCCACCGAGTGGATCAAGGGCAAGACCGTGGATCAGGCGTTGGCCATTAAGAACACGGAAATTGTGGAGGAACTCAGCCTTCCGCCCGTTAAAATTCACTGCAGCGTGTTGGCGGAGGATTCCATCCGAGCCGCAATTGAAGATTGGAAGAAGAAGAACGGCCACGCTACGGCGGTTGATGCTCACGCCGCGCACGCTCACTAATTTGGACTATTGCGGGTGCTCTTGTAAAGTGAGCGCTTGCAACTTCGCCTCACTTTCACCATATCGAACTCATTTTGTACATTTACTCAACATATTCAACTCACACATTGCTTCCAGAAATAAAATTTAACCTTACTCAAAGTTTTTAGGAGACCCCCATGTCAGTCATCGTCACAGAAACAGCGGCCCGTGAAATTGATTCCATCATTCGTCAACAGGGTCTTGACCCAGCCAAGATTCATTTGCGCGTTGGCGTGAAGGGTGGCGGTTGCAGCGGTTTTAGTTACCTGCTTGATCTCACCGAGATTCGCAAGGACAACGACGAGTTGTGGGAAGTTTCTTTCACGCGACGCCCTGATGTTGCGGCAAAGGCGCAGAATGAAACCGGCGGCGGTTCAGTTGCCACCGCGACCACGCCAGAAACATTCGCCGTGAAAGTGATCTGCGATCCAAAGTCTTACTTGTATGTCAACGGCACCACGATTGATTTCAAGGATGAAGTCATGGGCCGCGGATTTGTGTTCAGCAATCCAAACGCCACCACCACATGTGGATGCGGCTCTAGCTTCAGCGCATAAGCAAGTCGCGCTTAACTTAAATTCATTAGAAACGCCCTCTTAAATGGGGCGTTTCTTTTTTTGCGTTGCAATTCAACTTGCGATCACACAGTTGAGCGCGCGCTTGACGCGGCAAACTTGTTCTGGCGAATTTTTCCAACAAGCCCAGGAAATTCTTCTGCCGCAACAGCCTTGCCAATCAGCCAACCTTGCGCGCAATCGCAGTCGTACTCTTTCAGCCAAGCCCATTGCGTGACATTTTCCACGCCCACCGCAACCATGCGCACGTTGAGTTGCTTGCTAAGCGCCAGCATGGTCTGGACCATCATTCGGTCAGGCGCCATGCCTGGCAGCGGCCGAATAAAGCTGCGGTCGATTTTTAATTCAGACACAGGCAACGCCTTCATGTTGGCCAACGTGGCCACGCCCACGCCAAAATCATCCACGCATACGGTCACGCCCAAGTTGCGCAGCGTGGTCAGCGGCGCGCTAAACGCCTGCGGGTTTGAAAGAATCGCGGCCTCGGAAATTTCCATGGCCAACTGCGCGCCAGAGACGCCGCTTTCATTCAGCACCCCGCGCACGGTGTCCACAAAGCGCTCATTCGCCAATTGATTGGCCGTGATATTCACCGCCACGCGAATGTGCAAGCCAAGTTGCTCCCAGGCCGCGCATTGGCGGCATGCTTCTCGCAAGCTCCACAATGTAATTTGGTCCATCACGCCGCATTCCTGCGCGACCACCACAAAGCGTCCGGGAGCAATGGTCACACCCGCTGGCGATGTCCAGCGAATCAACGCCTCGGCGCCGTACACATCGCCGCGATTCATGTTTATTTGCGGCTGAAACAGCAATTGAAATTCCGAATGCTCCACGGCGTGTTGCAATGCGCTTGCCAATTGCAAATCATTGAGCACTTGCGAACTCATGCTTGCCGACCAATGCGCCGCCGCCGAGTGCGCGCCAGAGCGCGCCTGATCCGCCGCCATTTCCGCGCGGCCAATCAGCGTGCGCGCGTCCACTGTTTCACCGGACATCACCACGCACAAACCCGCATGCGTACGCAAACGAATTTCCCGCTGCGCCAGAAACAGCGGCATGCGCGCCGCCTGCGCCACGGTGTCCGCAAGTTTTTCCAATTCAACACTATTGCGGGGGCAGGGCGATTAAAAAATTCTCCTCGTCCATGTAGGTCATCCATGAGCCCGTTGGCAGCAACGGCGTCAGGCGCGCGTGAAGCGATCGCTCCACTTCCACTTGCAGCGCGTCGCTGGCCACGCCCAATGAATTCAGCGCGGTGGACACATTGGTGAAATGATCAAATCGCAGCAGTAACACGCTGCCAAGTTGCCCTTGCTCAAGCGCGCTTTGCACATGGCGCGCCGCGAAACTTTTTCCGCTTTCATGATGCTGCGCGCCAAGCCACTGCTCGCGCCGCACCAACGCGCTTTCAATCACCGCGCGTATTTCCTCGACGCCCGCGTTGTCGGCAATCACCGCGTCCGCGCCCGCGGCAGTTCGCGCCGCCAACGTGTCCGCCGCCGCAATGACCACAACCAATGTGTGAGCAAGAACTTGTGTGGCACGGATGTGTTGCAGCAGTTCCGCGGCGAAGTTGCTTGCGTCATCCAACAACACAACGCATGTGGTTTGCGTGGAGCACGCCATTTGCAAGGCCTGATCTTTTGGTGCGCACAAACAATGCACGCCGTTGACTTTCAGCGCGGCGGCAAGCGTGTCGCGTGCGGAGCCAGTGTTTGAAACCAATAAAATTTGCGACATG
>CAJACJ010000469.1 GCA_903938205.1 uncultured bacterium | reverse complement strand
TTCGCGGTGCCCGGTCTTGGTCGTCACTTTGTCGACGCGGTCTTGGGCAAGGACATCACGTTGGTCATGGGCATAACGCTGGCGTATGGGCTTCTGGTGGCGCTGTTGAATTTAGCGGTGGACATGTTGTACGGATGGATTGATCCGCGCATTCAACAAGCGTGACGCGAATTAATTTTTCATCCGCATGTGACCAAGATATTGCTCAAGCCGCGGGTGATGGCTGAGTCCATTCAGTCTCGCGGGGTCATACATGTACACCGTGACGTAATGGCAAATTGGAATCATGGGCAGGTCGCGTTCGGTGATGATGCGTTCGGCGTCCTGCAAAATTTGAAATCGGCGCGCGGGCTCAATTTCGTTGGAGGCGTTGTCCAGCAGCGCGTCGAACTCGGCGCTCGAATATTTGCGATCGTTGTTGCCATCGCCAGTGCGGCACAAATCAAGCCACGTTGTTGGATCGCCGTAGTCGCCATACCAGCCGCCGCGCGCAATCATGAAATCGCCTTGTTTTAAAGCGTCTTTATAGCCAAGCGGGTCGCGGCTACGCGGCGCGGATTGAATGCCCAAAGTCTCGTGCCACATGGCGCTGAGCGCGCCAGCCATGTCGCGGTAGCGGGGGCTCCCAGCCGAATACATAATTTCAACGGTCGGAAATTTTTCGCCATTTTCATTTTCAATCACACCATCGTTGTCCCGGTCTATCCAGCCAGCGCTGGCCAGTTCGGCGCGCGCGCGTGCGGGATCAAATGGAAGTCCCGCGGGAGTTTGATATCCAGGAATTGAATTTGGCGGAGTGAATGTTGTCGCTACATCCTCATCAAGGCGCGTGATGCTATTGACGATGGTTGCTTTATCGACCGACAGAGCGAAGGCGCGGCGAACCGCGGGATTGGCGAACGGATTGACGCGGCCATCGGATAATTTTGGACGGCAATTGAATGAAAAGAAATCCGTTCCAAAAGCGTCAAGCACGTGCAAGTTGGTCCGCTTGCCGCGCTTGACTTCGTCAAACATGTCGCCGCGATATTCAACAATGGTGTCGGTGAGCCAATCAATATCGCCATTCTCAAACGCAAGCACGGCTGTATTTGGATCCTCAATTGGAATGCTCTGAACTGTTTTACTGGAAACATTCGCGGCATCCCAGTAATACGGATTTTTTTCAAAGCGCATGGAACGCTTGGGTCGCCATTGCACAAGTTCATACGGACCATTGCTGATCAACACGCCGCCCTTGGTCCAACCCGGATCTTGTTGCAAAGTGGCGGTGCGGGGATTGATGGTTGCAAACTTTTCGACCAGTGGTGGATACACGGGAAAAAGCGCTGGAAATGCGCACAAATCAAGCCAATACGCCACGGGTCGCGCTAGGCGCACCACCAATGTGTGATCGTCAGGCGCGGACAAACCAACCTGTGTTGCAAAACGCGATTCAGTTTCTTGCCACAGTTTTTGTGCGGCTTCGGCGCCGCCATCTGTCTTTGAAAAATCCGTCAACGCCTTTGTGCGCCACTCAAAAAATTCTTTGGCGCCGTCAATGGATAAAAAGAAGCCGGTGTAATCCGCCGCCAGGTCGGGCAACATGGCGCGCCGCCATGCGTAAATAAAATCATGGCTGGTCACCGGCGCGCCGCTGGACCAACGCGCATCGGCGCGCAAATGAAATGTCCACGTGAGGCCATCCTCGCTACGCTGCCAACTTGTGGCCACGGCGGGCTCGGGTGTTCCGTTTTCATCATTGACATTCACTAAGCCTTCAAAAAGACTTCGTGACGTGCGCACATCGTGTTGGTAGCTGAGGCGTTGCGGATCAAGCGTGAAATTTTCCGACGTGTTGGCGTACACAATATCAGCGCGTGGAAGTGGGCGATCAAGCAACACGCTGATGAGAATGAGCGCGGCGAGAAAAAGAAACGGCGCAAGAATTCGAACGCGGGGCACGATGCCCGAGGAACGCACTTAGCCGTCCTTGTCCATATTGGTCGCCACATTCATCACGAAGGAGACTTCGGTTGCGCGGGCGTTGAACCCAGGAGTTTGTCAATGACGCCCGCCAGAATTTCAACGCTCTTTGCGGATTGCGAAATGGACGCGTCCGCGGCGGTGGTGGATGTTCCAAGTTGTTTTCCAAGTTGGCTGGCGCTTTGGGTAATTGTTCGAATAGACGCGGAAATAGCGTTCTTTTCAGCGGGCGATGAATTGTTGAGCAACATGTCACGCAACAGAATCATTCCTCTTTGCACGGCGAAAATTTCTTGCGAATCAGTTGGTTTTGAAGCTTTGGTGACGGTGCCCGCAAGCACTTTCAGAAATTCATCGCGCGATATTTTCACCTGCGGAATAAATTGCGAGCTTTGCGAGGCAAGGGACATGGCTGACAAAGCCTGAAGATCATGCACGCTTGCAATCCAATTATTTTCCGCTTCAGCCGCTTCTCGAATGCGTCGCGCCGCGCTGTCGATCTGGGGAGCCGTTAAATTTGCCGAGGCAATGCAGCCTGATAAAAGACGGCTGGCGCTGATGCGAATCACGCCATCTTTTTGAATGGCGGGGGTCGCTTGTTCAATTAAAATGTCGAGCGCTTCTGGCGAACGAGTCCATCGAACAAGTTGCAGCAGGTTGCTGATTCGAAACTCGTCTTTCGTAGCGATAATTTTTGTGACAAATGGCTTAAGACTTTCAGAGCACGCGCGCCAAAAAATAGGCGTCGCGGTTGATTGCCGTAAAAGCGCAAGAACTTCGTTCGTCGCTTGCCTCACATTTTTGGGGTCGCCATTTGTAATTTGCCCGGCGCGGTCGGCTATGAAATCGTTGATTTGTTTTTGGCCAGCGGCATCAATTGCTTTTGTGCTTGAAACATATTCTTTATTTGGTGGCGGAGTTTTACCTTGCGTCTTCGCCGCGGGATTTGCTTTTGATGGCTTGGCGGGTCCCTGCGCAAGCGCATGAATTGGCGAGAAAAAGAGTGCGAACAGAATGGCGATGGTGTGGAAATGTCTCATTTCAATTGCGACTTTATGTGGAAGTAAGCTTGTCTGATTTTGAATTTGACCGAGATCCTGAACGGTATGGAAGGTTACACTGCAAAAATGATGCTGTCATTCGCGGTCTTGCTGTGTTCGGGTGTTCTTGCTGGAGGACCCGACAAAATAATTGAACTTGAGGCGACTCAACGACTTGGTATTGCGTGGAGCCGCGCCGCGATTCAGATTATTTATGAGCCTGCTGAACCCACTCCAGAGAACTATGCCGGTGCGTTGGAGTTGGCCCTGTCGGCCGCGAAACTGACTCCGAATAATTCCGACGGCTGGCGCAATGTTCTTGAACTTGCGCAAGCCACCAGTGGTGGAGTTCCAAGGTCGGAAGCGATTGCAAATGACGCGGTGATTCAGCTTGCAAAGTTGGAGCCCAACGATTTGGTGATACGACTGATGCGCTTAAGCGACGCCGCGGAGCGTGGCATGAGCGCTGATGAACGCATTGCCGCATATGAGCATTTATTGCAGCCAGCTTCAGTTGCAAAAATTTCACCGCTGGTCGCAAGCCGTCTTGAGTTGACTTATTCACAGTTGCTTCGCCGCAGGGGAGATGATGACGCGGCGTTGGCGCATTTACGTCAATCGGTGAAATTGGATCCCGCATTTCCAGAGGCCACAGCGCAATTCGCCGCGTATCAGTTGCAAATCAACGCGCCCGCGGGAATTCTTGCCAACGCGCTTGTGGACGCCATTCTTGCCAACCCCACTCAGGCTTCGTTATTGAAAGAACTTGGAATGATGTGTTTGCAAGAGGGGCTGTATGCCGAAGCGGACATGTTGTTTGGAGTGGCGTGCCGGGTGGCGGACAAGAATTTTCAGATTGAAGAGTTGGACAAATTGATCGCGCAGCAAATGCTGGCCCGTTGGGGTTTAGGTCAGCACAAACTTGCGGCCGATTTATTCACGAAGCGCGAGCAGCAATTAATGGCAATGATCCGCCGAAAAACCGAAAGAGGTCAGCGCGGTCCGGCCAATATCGCGCTGCCTTCAACCATGAACGCGATCAATGCGATGGTGACCAAAAGTGGTGCGCTGCCCGATTCCGAAAAATATTTCACGGAGGCGATTTCAGCCATTGATGAGGAAATCAAATCAAGTGGCGATGCGCCAGAAAAAAAATCTGAATTACTGATAGAAAAAAGTTGGCTGGCCTTGTGCGTTGGGCCAAGTTCGGAATTGGCTGAAACTTGGATCAAGGAGGCGCAGACTCTTCAGGCGTTCTCGCCAGAAGCAGTGTTGAAATTTGAAGGCTGGTACAAATTGCGAGCTGGCAACCCCGAGGAAGCAATTGTTATTTTGGAGCCCCTTGCCGAAAAAAATATTGGCGCGCGCTTGGGCTACGCCTTGGCGTTGGCGAAAATTGGCAAGTCCAAAGAGGCTGCGAAGGAATTTTATTTCATCGCACGAACGGCAAGGTCG
>CAJACJ010000468.1 GCA_903938205.1 uncultured bacterium | reverse complement strand
TTGCGAAATTAGGCATGGCGCATACCAGGGAGCGCATGGCCGAGGAGGAAATTGCGCTGCTTCACAAACGATTGAATGAGGGAGCGCACTCGCTCACCGATAGCGAGCGCCTAGTGACTCATCTGCAAAAGTCCTTGAAAGTGGACAGCACGTTGCATCGCAACCGCCAAGATGGATTGGTTGCGATCAGCTTGGAATTGAACAAGGTGCAAGACATTCATTTGCTCATGGATCTCATTCTGAGCGAGGCGCGCGCGCTGATTGGTGCCGATGCTGGAACGGTCTACATCCGTGAAAATAAAATTCTTCGTTTTGCGTACGCACAAAATGACACAATTGCACGTCGTGGCGGCACCACTGAAGCGCCCCGCTTTTCCAGTTACTTGCTTCCCGTCACCGAGAATTCAATTGCGGGTTGGGTTGGCGTGAGCGGCGAAAGTGTCAATATTGCAAACGCCTATGCGCTTGAGCCGGGTCTCGCCTTTCAATTTGACCAGTCATTTGACCGAATCACTGGCTATAAAACCCAAAGCGTTCTGGCATTGCCGCTGCGCACAAGTTTGGGTCGAACCGTGGGCGTGTTGCAACTCCTCAACGCCAAAGATAGTGATGGTCGTTCACGCCCTCGATTTACCGACGCGGATCAATCGCTTCTTTCACATTTTGCAAGCATGGCAACTGTGGCGATTGAGCGGACGCAATTAACGGAAAGCATTATCACAAATATGTTGCGCATGACCGAGACGCGCGATCCAATTGAAACAGGTCCGCACGTCAAGCGTGTGTCTGGAATTGCGGCGGTTCTGTTTGAGGAATGGGCGCATCGCCGCGGGCTAGAAGGCCCTGCCTTTGAGCGCCAACGCGATCGTTTGCTCATCGCCGCTCGCCTACATGATGTGGGAAAGGTTGGCGTATCAGATTTAATTTTGAGAAAGCCGTCCAAACTTGACGCCGCTGAATATGAAGCAGTGAAGAAGCATGTGATGATTGGAGCGAAATTCTTTTTGGATCAACAAACTGAATTCGACGAGTCTTCGCGCGAGGTTGCGTTGAACCATCATGAACGGTGGGATGGTGGCGGCTATCCAGGATACGTGGATTTAGATGGGAATTTATTGTTGGATCCAATCACGCGTCAACCGAAATTGGGTGGCAAGAAAGGCGAGGACATTCCGCTTTTTGCAAGAGTGGTGGCTATTGCGGATGTGTTTGACGCGCTGTCACACAAGCGTTGTTACAAAGAAGCGTGGATGGAGCGACGCGTGCTTGACACCATTCGCAGCGAGGCCGGTCACCAATTTGATCCAGAGCTTGTCGATATTTTCTTCGCGAAATTAACTGGCATCAGGGACATTCGCGAACTGCACCCTGATGATTGACACGCCTGAACTTTGGCTATGCTTCATGCATGAGAACGCTGATTTGGACCGCCAAGAATAAATTTTTTGCAATTGATGTCGGCCACATTCGTGAAGTTTGCCCCGTGGTTTCGGCGCAACCTTTGCCCGCTGGTCCAAATTGGATGCTTGGTTTGTTTGATTATCACGGCGCACTTATCCCCCTACTTGACGCTGGAATTCTCACTGGTCAGGAATGCATTGAACCCCAAGTTGGTTCTAGAACATTGCTGATTGAGGTTCCAATGAACAACGATTCTCAAACCGCCAGCACCGCGACATTTGGTTTGCGCGTGGAGCAAGCGATCGGCCTGCGTGATTTGGATGAAAGCGGCGCGTGGAATCCAACGTCGGGCTTGCCTGGGTTTGAGCATTTGCGCGAAGTTCTGAATATTCCAGAGGGGCGTGTTCAGGTTTTTGACGCCACGCGCATAGCCATACAACACCAACTTCTTCTGCAAGGCGC
>CAJACJ010000467.1 GCA_903938205.1 uncultured bacterium | reverse complement strand
GGCGAGAAAAGTTGCAAGCGTGGCAGCGCAAGGCAAGCCAGCGGTATTACGTGAGCGATTGTTCAACGCGTCCATGCGTTTCCCTTTCAAAATGTTTTTGCAATCAAAATGCGTGTGCGGAAATCCCCAAGACAACCCCGGATGTTGCCTTGAAGACTACTTCAGCTGTGCAGTAACAACGATTGAAAGCAAGCTCTGTGACAGATTTTTTAGATTGCGACGGCGGTCCTGGGGCAAGGGCGTTGCCACCCATGCGCGCCCTTGCGGAGGTCCCTACTTGCCAATATGCACGCAACTGATCCAACCTTACTCGCCAATTCTGACGCAGCAATCACCCACCCCACACCCCATTTCCCGCCCGCAAACCCCCCATTTACAAAAACTTTGCAAATCTTTGAAATTCCGTGACTGCCGACACCCACTTTTTACGTTTACATATATGAGCTGATCGCAGCTGCCTGTTTTTGCAGTAACCAGTTTTTTGTACCCATTTGACGCGTGGCTCGCCTACACGCTTCAAACTTCCTTCATCCATTTGTACCTATGGCGAAATGAAAGATCTTGAATACGTATGAACAACACCACTCATTGCTGTAACACCCCGCACGCCCACACCTGGTTCGCTGGCTTGGGATTCACGCTCGCCCTGACCTTGGGCACTTCCGCAAGCGCGGCATTTGTAACCACCACCTACATTCTGAATACGCCGTACACCGATTCAACTCCCAATGTGAATAAAGTGGTTGTGTATTGGTCATCGCAACTTACAAGTGGTCAGGTTCAACAAAGCGACTTGACCAACTGGTCGATTACTCTTTTGAATAACGACACCACGGTCTACTCCGACACGGTCATTAAGCAAGGATCGGTGCAATCCAACAAGGGCGTGGCGCGCGGCATTGCCGATGTTCTGTTTCAATTTAATTTAGACACAGGCGTGGCCGGCGATTTTGACAACATGCTTTCCGGTATAACCCTGAGCAGCGCCGCGAGCACGGCCTACAACATTTACAGCTATCCAACCAGCACGCAAGGACCGCCGTACTCGTCGCTTGGACTTTGGAAGAACGGAGACGAGTCAACGCGCCAGCTTCCTGGATACCTAACGGTCACCTCGGACATCCAAGGAATCCCCACGCCTGCGCCGGGCGCCATTGCGTTGCTTGGCATGGCTGGTTTGATGGGGCGGCGTCGACGCTGAGTTTTTTGGGTTGATAGTTTGATGATTGATAAGCGCCCTGTTGAGAGACGGGGCGCTTTTTTGTGGGGGTTGATAGTCGATTGTTTAATACGTGATTGAACAAACAATTCCTAAAAATACGGAACCAATTTGAACTTAAGCAACTGCCGCCGCAAAGGTTGTAAGCAGAGATGCTGGCAATGGATAATCAAGCTTCCAAGTAAATCCAATGGGTCTCTCGCCAGTATGACTTACATAGTTCGCGGATCCAAGAAACCAAAATGCATCATCGTCTTTAGAATGCCTTCCAAATAACAATACTTTGGTACCCATTTCTTTTTGTTTGATATACCGCTGCCCTGTTTTACTTAACACACTTGTAGTTGACTGACTTTCCCAATGAAAAAGCGAAGAAGATATTGCGTAATCGCGATAACGTGTAGTCG
>CAJACJ010000466.1 GCA_903938205.1 uncultured bacterium | reverse complement strand
GTTCAGCGGGGGTCAGCGCCAACGAATTGGCATTGCACGTGCGCTTGCCTTGAACCCGGCGTTGATCGTGTGCGATGAACCAACCAGCGCGCTTGATGTCAGCATTCAAAGTCAAATATTGAATTTGCTCAAGGATTTGCAGGACGAATTTCAGTTGTCCTATTTGTTCATCAGCCATGACATGGCGGTGATTCACCACATTTGCGACCGAATTGCCGTGATGTATGACGGCAAGATTGTGGAAGAGGGTCCGCGCGACGAGGTGATTCACCGGCCACAACATCCGTACACCAAAGCGTTGTTAAGCGCGGTGCCAGAGGCCGATCCGCGGCGCAAGCGAACACTTGTGCAAATGCAAGGCATGCGAACTTGACTCCTTTGAACACAAATATCGACCACGCTAAGCCCGCGCCGACTGCGGAGCAAATCAAAAAGCAGATTTTGTTTCGCAGATGGTTTGCGGTGCTCTTTATTTCACTTGCAGTGACCGCTTTTTATTTTGGCTGGTTCGTCACGCGCAATGTGCGTGAGGAGGCCAAGCAGACAGACGCTCAACTTCGATCGGTGTCATGGGCCATCATGAGTTACTCCGTGGCCAACAACACCATGCCAACTTCGCAAGAGGCGTTTGTGAATTTCATTTCCACGCACGCGCAATGCTTGACCGCGCCCCGCCGCGCAGGCGAATGGCCTGCCACACAAGAAGCCGCGCAGGCGAATGGGGCTCCAGCGGATATCGCCGCCGCTGTCGCGGGTCGCATTGAAGTGATCTGGCCACCCACTGGAAATCTGACGCCTGTTCTGCAAGTGCGTGGTCGCCCCTCTGGCGTGGGAACGATTGAGCAGGTCAATGGCTGGTTGCAAAATTGGAACCACGCCGCCGCTACGTCTGCCCCTTGATAAATCCAGTTTCGCGGGTGGATGGGATTGCTTTCTTAAAATCATTTTAGAAAAAATGTTGAAATGCAATACGCCGCGAAAGGACGCGGTAATTAAAAAAATTCAAAATCAGTGGAATTTTAAGCGCCTACGGCGGACGGTTTCATCGCATAATCAAAGAATGGTTGTTCCAACAAACAGCGTTCCCAAAACGGATTCCAACATTCGCCGCGTGCAACCAGAGACGCCTATGCGCGACCTGATGGATGGTTGCTCGCGTTGGGAAATTCCTGTGCATCAACATGGATTCATTGCGCTTGTGGATGTCATGCCGCGTCTTGCGCCTGTTGGCCAAACTGCTGATGCCGCAATTGTGCAAGCCGCGCGCGTGAGTTACGGCGACGGCACAAAGCAAGTCAGTGAGGACCGCACATTGGTTCGCTATTTGCTTCGTCACAGGCACACCACTCCGCTGGAAATGGTGGAGTTTAAATTTCATGTGGCCATGCCCATGTTCGTGGCGCGTCAGTGGATTCGCCATCGCACGGCGAATGTGAATGAATACTCAGCGCGATACTCCATTGTGCCGGATCGTTTTTACAGGCCGTCCTTGGAGAATGTGCGTAAGCAAAGTTCGCTGAATCGCCAAGGTGGCGACGAGCCGATTGATGCGGGAACCGCCGAGTCATTTCTTGGTTTGCTGGAGCGCGCCGAGGCGAACTACCAGGAGTATTTGCAATTGACAGAGAAGGGCGTGGCCCGTGAGTTGGCGCGCGCGGCGCTTCCAGTGAGTGTTTACACCGAGTGGTATTGGAAGTGCGAC
>CAJACJ010000465.1 GCA_903938205.1 uncultured bacterium | reverse complement strand
GGCTCGACGTGACCGTTTAATCAAGCGACTTGATGCGCCAGCTCGCATTGAGATGGATGGCGTGTTCAACATGCAAAGTTTTTACGCCAAAGGCGGCTTTCAGTTTCTTTACCGTGACTTGCGATTTCAAAGAGTGGAATCTGCGCTCGACAATACATCAGCAACTCCACTGACTACGGTATCGGACAGCACCTTTGTGAACTCTACCAAAAGTGATTCACCAGTTTCTTTGGTGCATCAACGTAACTCAGACAACCCTGTACCACTTGAAAGTGATTTCACCGGCGTCAGTGTTGTTGATCTGTCCACAATTGCCTTTGAAGAAATCAATCAATTCGACCAAGCAATTTTTATGGCGCCGCGCTCCCAATTTTTACAGCGATGGATTTCGCAATCTGCGTGCCACGCTCTTGGCGCCATGCGCAATGGAAATCTCACTGGCTATGCGGTTGCAAGACCATGCAGAACGGGCTACAAAATTGGTCCGCTCTTTGCCAACGATCCCGAAACCGCGCGCATACTTTTTCAATCGTTGCTGGCTCGCTTGCCACATCAGCAAGTGCAAATTGATGTTCCAGAGTGCAACACATCTGGCGTTGAAATGGTGAAACACAATGGTTTCACAGAGGTATTTGGCTGCGCCCGCATGGCGTTTGGTCCCCCGCTACCGCGCCCATTACAAAATATTTTTGGCGTGACCACATTTGAATTGGGTTGAACATCAATTCACTTGGACGAGCTTGCCAAATCATGTTGGTGCGCACTCTTGGTGTACACCACAAATGTCGCGCGCGACTTGTCTTTCTGAATATCAAACTCACACGTGTCGCTTGCAACCAACGAGACAGTTGCAACCGTGTCGCTCGGTCGAAGCGCCCTGAACTCCCCCACCGTGGCGCCACTGCGATCAATATGAAAACAACCCGCCATGTGTACCACGTGAAATTTTTCACGCGCCTTCGCGACAGACCGCGCCATGGTTGCGTCCCACATTAATTGCGATGCAAGAAATCCATCCAAGTCCTCGTCGGAAACGATAGGTGTTGGTTGCCCATCCTCTTGGCGCATTTCAACCATGATCGCGCGTAAATCCTCGCGGTATTCAGGGTGCTTGACCGACGGCGTGTCAAACAACGCGCGTTCCTCACTGGTGACGGGCGGCAACGCCTTCATTCCATCCTTGGAAACCATGCGCACATATTTGCGCGGCGCATTGGCCGCAATCACAACACCGCCGTTCACTTTCGCCGCGTCCAACACTGGCTGATACCACTCCACCCAAGAGTTTTTCCCAGCCCAGCTTGCGCTTTTTGTTTGATCGGCCAGTTGACGCGAATCAATTTCACCCGCAAGCCATTGATCAGCAGCCTTCTGCTCGTCGCGCTCCAACATTTCAATGCTCAGCGCGCCTCCATGCCAACCGTCAATCAACTCCCCAACAAGTTGCGCCTCTAACGCATGACCATATGCGTCGTCATGCGTTTCGCCAATAAACACAACGTCGCAATGGACAAGCGCGCCAACCATCGCACCCCATGTTGTGGGCGTGCCGTCACCAAGAAACACGCACGTATTGTCCTGCCGCACCTCCACTCGCACGGCTGGCTTTTCCACGGCGACGGCGGAAACGCACGCGGACAACACTATTGAAAAAATAAAAAATGCTGCAAATCTGCAAGCTGTTTGAATTATTGTCATCAATGATCATTTCAATTGAATACAGGGACTAGCACACGTCATGCTCACGAATTACAGAGCGGTTTGTATAGTATTCACCTAGGAGATCACGTGTACGGAAAACAAACAGAATGCGCCATAGGTTGTGCCAGTCGTCTGGCCGAAGTTTTTGACGGCGGCAAGACTCGCCTGAACGCCGCTGAAATTGCAGAAGCTCGCGGCTTGCAACCACCTTCGGTTGCGAAAATTCTTTCTGTGCTTTCTAAGGCCGGTATTGTTGATGGATCACGTGGACCTGGTGGCGGGTATGCCCTTGCGCGGCCACCCAAGCAAATTGCGCTTCGAGATATTTTTGAATTATTCGAGCGAAATGATTCCAGCACCAACTGTCCGTTTGGTGGTGGCATCTGCGGCGCTGGAGCTCCTTGCGCCATGCACCAGGAGTTGGTTGATGTGCAAAAGCACTTGGATGTCTTCCTAGACAAAACAACGCTTGAACCATTTCGCGTGGCGTATCAAGAACTTGGCCATCGACCTGTTCCCTCCGGAACACACCCAACTGTTTCTAAGCGCGAAAGTTTCCGCGCCCGCAAGCGCTCCCACTCTTAAATTACGACACGGTTTACAACAAGTGAGTTTGTATTTGAACAACTTCCCTCGTAGCGTATGGCGGTGAAATACAACACAGCTTGGATCTGCAGTAAAGCCAGAACTTGGCTTCATTCTTACTCTTTACGTTTGTGCATGCCGTGGGTAGCAGCCTTGTTGCTTGCAGCACATGTGGCTGGCGCGCTCACCATCAGCGCCAGTCATGCGGCGAATCTCACGGGTAGCGCGCAAGAAAATCAATCTCCCCGCATCGCTCAATCACTGAAGGCAAAGAATGCCTCCGCGAAAGCGTTACTGGTTGTGCATTACGCGCGCGCCGACAAAAAATATGATCGATGGAACGCGTGGTGTTGGCCGGAGGGTAACGAGGGCGCGGCGTTTCCATTTACGGGCAAAGACGTATTTGGTCACTACGCGGTAATTCCGTTCAAGGAAAAACCAAAGAGTGCGGGGTTCATTCTTCGTCTTGGCGACTGGGAACAGAAAGACATTGATCACGATCGAACCATCACGTTCGACGCAGGTGACACGCAGGAAATTTGGCTGGTGGCTGGCGATGAACGCGTGTATACAAATCCAAATGAGATTGATCTTTCAGTACGCGTGCTTGCCGCGTTTCTAGACAAGGACAATGAAATCACTCTGGCAACCACCGCCCCACTGACCAAGGAGCAGATCCAGAAGGCGCAGGTGACGCAACGTGGAAATGTTGAAGTCAAGCACAAAATAAAGGCATTTTT
>CAJACJ010000464.1 GCA_903938205.1 uncultured bacterium | reverse complement strand
TGTAATCGTGTATGTCGGTGCGCAAAAAGGTTTGATGGCTGGTGGTTCCGTTGGCTTGCAAATGTTCAAATACAAAAGCATTGCAGACGCCAACAGTATTTACAACTAATTCAAATCGCTCAAATGATTTCGGTGAACACTCCGGCGCGCATTTTTTGACGTCAATTCATTTCACGTCCCCCGCTCTTTGAATGAGGTCGACATGGCAAAATCAAGACCTTTGCGACATGAGTCTGTTTCCATCATCACCAAGTTGTTGATGGATGCGGGCGACTGCGGCAAATGGATTCCGTTGAAGATCTTGACGCACGCCACCAATCGCGACGCGCGCACTGTGAAAAGAATGTTGTCCCAAATGAAGGCGGGTGGCGCCATCATTTCCAACAAACGCCAACTCGGATATCAGATGACGGCGGCTCCGACAGGCGCGGGATTGGCGCCGCTTATTCCCGACGACTTGCTGGTGGTTCTACGAAAGTTGGCGGCTTCACTTGCGGGAACTCCGTGGCATGAAAAACTTGATCAACTTCTTGGCAAACAAGTGGATGAGCTTCGTTCACGCGCGAAAGCCGCGAACTCGTCCAAGGAATCACGCATTGAGCGCTTGACCAAAGTGCTGTTCATTGCGGACTTTGGTCTTCCCGCGGCGATTGCCGGCAATTTTGACAATATTAAATACAACTCCAACTCACCCGATCTGCAAAAAAAATGGACCGCCATGCTGCAGGCGGCCATAGACCAACGCGTGATCTCCATGAAATATCGAAGCGTGAAAGGCAAAACCGCGTCGAATGAGACTCGCCATTTGTTTCCAATCCATATTTTAATTCGCCAAGGCGGCGTCTATGCGTTGTGCCAGGATCTTTCCAGTGAAACTCCTGAGAAAATCAAGTCGTTTGCGCTTCATCGACTGGAGATGGATCCACATATCGCTGAACCAAATGACACCACAGGTTCCACCGAGCAGCTCACTCCCAAAGTGAAATCAATCGACTTGCGCGCGCGAATGGAGCAAGCTGTTGGCGGACTTCCCGACGACAATCAACCCCTCGATGTTGAATTGGTCTATCGCGATCTTCCAAGCGATGGTCCACACTATGCGTTGAACATGGGGCTGGGTGAAGTTTGGACGAAACGGCAAACCCAACGCATTCGCCCGATTAAAAATAAATCCAGTTATGCAGCGGGCAACCAGTCAAAGACGGAACAAACTACTTCTGAGCTGCATGTGACTTTCACAACCTCAAGCAAAATTGAAACTATGCGACGGGTTCTGGCATACGGCGGCCGCGTTGTGTTGTTGAAGCCCGAAAGTTGGCGGCGTGAAATTCATGCCGCGGCCCAGGCGTTGGTGAATCTGCATTGAGAGTTTGATTCTGACCAACATTCAAATTTGCGCGTGAACTTAGTTGCTCAACTTATTTGCCGTGGACTGCAAACTAGGCAACCATGCACAAAAAATTTCGATCGACTTGCGAATCCAGCACATCTTCCGCCGCAAAGTTGATCGATTTGACATACCGCATGGAACTTTCAAATTCATCTTCAATGCGAATTCCAATGAATTCCTCGATTAAGTGCCGTGCGTCTAGCTTGGCCAAAATGGCTTGCCCTACATATGTTTTTGCTCGATGCAACATCTGCCGAATATTGGCGTGACTCTTGCCAAGGGCGGCGGCGATTTGCGGTCCATTCATTCCGTGCATATCCATGCGCAGCACTTGCACATAGTTCTGTTGCTTGCACTGTGACAAGACAACTTCAAGGAGTTCTTTCAGTTTCATTTTTAATTCCTGGCGTTCAAGACTTTCGAACGTGCAATTTGAAGCCGCCACCAAATCCACAATGTGTAGACCGATCTTTGGATTTTCAATCATCCGCTTCACTCGCCGCACCTTTACTTCCACACGGTCAAGCGTCTGGTTATAAAAATCCTGTTTCTGCGGCATGGACTGCCGACGCCCAGCATCCGCCGCGGCGGACTTGAATGCTGTATTGGCGTAGCTCTTCAACTGACCAATACTGTGAAATCGCGCGTCGTCAATTAAATTCTGAGAGGCCTTGCCTAAAAAACTGATCGCCCGATTCATGACGCCGTCATGTCCGTCGGCAAGGTTTGCCTCAAGTCCGCTGTTGGTCTCTTCGGACATGTTGGCGTACCAATACATATAGAGAGCCAATTCTTTGTAACCCAAAATACAGCCAGAGTTCAATTTGGCCTGGCAGTCACTTTCCCAAGCACGCAATTCACCACGCAGATTTCCAGTGAATGACAGCGCCCTGTTTATGTTCAATTTATTTTTCTTACGGTTCAGTTTCATGAATCTCTTTCTTTGAAAGGCCAAGTGCGCAGAACAACAGCCGCCAACATGGCAACTGGTTGAAACAAATCAATTTTCAAACCGACACATAAATTTGGACACCCGGAACAACTTCGCCGGAAATGCAGCCCCTCTATAGAAAGCAACCCCGACATTTGAAAGTGCCAATTTCTGTCACTTTCACTCCGAACCCGTCCGCTCTGCCGACAAAAACAAACGCTCCCCCATAGTGGGAAAGAGCCTCATTGAAAGTGTCAATTTCTGTCACTTTAATTTGGGTGCTCCTTGGGCGGTTTTGGCTGCTCTATTGGTTTCACGATTTGTGATTGCAAAGGCGTTGCAGAACCACCCGCATGTGGAATTTGCGGAGCGTTTGAATCCACTGGAGTTGGAAGACTTGGCGAATTGGTTTGACCAAAGTTGATAAGGTCAGGATTTGCTCCAACATTTCCAACCACATCCCCACTTCGCTTGGCCTTGGATTTTTTCTTGGACTCCGGCTTGGCCACAAGACCCGCCTGCACCACATCTTGTAATTCCTTGACGTATTCATCCGCTGAATTCGCCTGCGCCTTATTGGTGAAATCAAAGAAACCATGCTCGCCGCTGACATAATTACGCACCGCTTCCATGGCAGCGACATACGTCATTCTCTCTGGACTTTTTCTATTCGGCGCGGCACGCTGAGACCGTTGAATACGTTGGGCCATCCGCATGGCATCAGGTCCCAGCTGACTTGCGATTTCACCCATTAATTCCGCCGTATTGCCCTGCGAACTCTTCATCAACTCAATCAAACGCATAGCCACCAAAATTCGGGCAGGAATTGACACGTCGCGTGCATCCACAGACGGGGTCTCGGCGGGTCCCTGCGTTTGGTTCAAAAGTTGCTTCATAGCCTCCTCGACGCTTGGGTTGATATTTGGATTTTTGGGTTGATTGCTCATGCCCTTCAAACGATTCAAAACTGCATCTGTGACAGCGCAATTTCAAATTGATGGCGGCGGCAAGGGGAAGAAGACAGTTCAAAATGGCGGCAGTATTTCCCATCAAAAAATAGATTCAAAGTGTCACAATCACTCGCGTGAGGCGTTTCATTGTTGACCCATGTCGACACACAATTCACACATTGCGGGGATGGATTTTTCCGACCCGGGCACGCTGATTGCAAATCTAGAAACCGCGTCGCACCGGGCGCGTCTCTATCAAACCCGTGTCATTCGCAAGACCCTTGGGTACCTGCTTTGCAATCCGGAGATTTGTCCAGAGCTAGGTCAATCCACGCAACGCGATCCGTTTGCGGGCAAACACACCAACAAATCAAATGATTCTCAGAACCACGATCTTCGCTCCAGCGAGCGTTCGGCGTTGGTGCTCAGTCCCACTGGTTCCGGCAAAACGTTCATGGGTCTTGCCACCGCCAGCATTCTGCAACGC
>CAJACJ010000463.1 GCA_903938205.1 uncultured bacterium | reverse complement strand
CGGTTGGCAACATGTCATTGCTGTCACCAAGATGATTCTTTCCAAACTGGCCAGTCATGTATCCCTGCGCCTTCAGAAGTGTGGCGATGGTTGGGTCTTCCTTTTTCATGCCTTCGGGCGTGCCAGGCAAACCAACCTTGGTCAGGCCGGTGCGAATAGGAGATTGACCAGTGATAAATGCGGCGCGACCGGCGGTGCAGCTTTGCTGTCCATACCAATCGGTGAACAGCGCGCCATCTTTCGCAATGCTATCAATGTTGGGCGTTTTGTAACCCATCATGCCCCTGTTGTAAGCGCTGATATTGAACTGACCAATGTCGTCGCCCCAGATAATGAGAATGTTTGGCTTTTTGACGGGCTTGTTCTGCGCACGCGCGGTTGTGTTTATACAAACAAGGACAAGCACCAGCGCCGCAATAATTTGAATTGATCGCATAATAATTTGGCCAGCATTTTTTATTTTTGTGTCGCGGGCGATTGCCCAACACTTCCACAAAAAATATTTATGGAGAAAAGTTTAGCAAGATGCGCTGAAGAAATGTGCAGCAAATGTGCGTGTATTGGTTCGCTTCATCATCAGTGAGCGATCAGCCATATCCACCAGTCACGCAAGGCGATTATGCCAATCTTCGCCTGAAACTAAACCCGAAGAAGGAGAGCATTCCGGTAATAAGACAATGCAAAATGGTTGGACCTGGAACAACAACATACGCTGAGTGAATCTCATAGTCGTTATTCGCATAATGAACCATTGAATATTGATTCACCCCATTATATTCAGCCCAGACATGCGCGCTGGCAAAGCCCGCTCCAAAAACGCCAGAGCTTGTGTCTAAACCATGCCAAGGATCTTGCGGATCAACAAACGAGAGCCTTGCATTGTCCGATTGGCTTGGTGGATTCGCGGGATCATTTGTGTTTATCCAATTGAACCCGCCCAAAGAAACAGCGTGACCGATGGTGGTATTGCTTCCCGACGCGGGCAACAGCAACAACTGCACAGTGGCATTGGTTCTGCTGGCCTCATAGAGTTGGTCCCACCGGGGATACATAATTTGAGCTACGGAAAAACCAGAAAAGCCTTTGGACTGGAAGTAACCTCCCATGCCCGAGACAATCTTTCCTGAGTCTGTTCCACTGGTAGGAGTAGTGTTCAAATAAGATGACCCAGATAAAGTAATGGCAGACTGAGTCCAGTCCGCATACGTCGCCCCTACAAGATCTGTATGAAAAATATCAGAGTATTGGTTTTGCAACTTGACCATCAAGTTCACCCACGATGTCGGATTGCAACCATTTTGCCCAGTAGCTTGGACAATCTGCGGATCTCTTTGGTTCAGCCACCCGAAGTTGGCGACATTCTGCTGTGCTGAATACGTCGTCTCAGCATTGGCTTTCAGAATGCTAATGGCGAAACAAACAACTACAACCATTATTTTTTTCATAGGTCCAAAAGAATATATTTTGGGGCGGGCAAAGTCAAGGAAAATGTCAACATGCCGCAAGATGCGCTTGATGATCTGCGCGGCGTTGAGCAGCGACACGATGCGCTGAATTTTTCTGATTATTTACAAAAACTAAATTATATGGTGAGGGTAATAAGCACTCTCGGGCTTATGTACCGATCAGCGAGCGGCCAGTCATGTCCGCGGGTTGCGCCACGCCAAGCAACTGAAGAAGCGTGGGCGCTATATCGGCCAGGCGACCGTCATCGCGAAGCTTGGCTGACTGAAGGGCGGGCGAAACTATATATAAAGGCACCGTGAAATTGGTGTGCGCGGTTTGCGGCTCGCCGGTCGCGGGGCTCTTCATTTGCTCGGCGTTTCCGTGGTCGGCGGTAATGACAAGATGGCCGCCGCGCGCCAGTGTGGCGTTGATTATTTTCTGCACGCACGCGTCGGTCACTTCGCATGCCTTGATGGCGGCGGGCAGCGAACCGGTGTGTCCAACCATGTCGGGGTTGGCAAAGTTCACCACGATTAGTGATTCACAATCGGGTGCGGCGATGCGCCGCAACACCGCGTCGCACACGCCAGCCGCGCTCATTTCTGGCTTCATGTCGTACGTTGGAACGTCGCGTGGACTTGGAATAATTTCGCGGTGCTCGCCTGGAAATGGCTCTTCGCGGTAATCGTTGAAGAAGAATGTGACGTGCGGAAACTTTTCGGTTTCGGCGCAGCGAAATTGCGTTCGACCCGCGGCGGACACGCACTCGCCCAAAATGTTTTTCATTTTGTCGGGGCGAGTGAACATGACTTGTGTTGGCAGACCGCGTTCATATTGCGACATGGTGAGAAAGTGAAGTTGCGTTGGGTGCGGCGCGCGGTCAAATCCGCCGCCTTGAATGTTTTTCCACGCGGCGTCATCCAGCACAAACGCTTTGCACAGCTCACGCGGTCGGTCGCCGCGAAAGTTGAAAAATATGACCGTGTCGCCACTTTCAATCACGCCATCGCTCAACAGGCGCGTGGGTGGCATGAACTCGTCGCCGCGTTCGGTGTTGCTTATGGGGTGAGCAATGTG
>CAJACJ010000462.1 GCA_903938205.1 uncultured bacterium | reverse complement strand
TTCACCATCTTGGCTCCAGAGCGAATGATGCCGCTCTGCTCGCTATCGCGACCCACCATGAAACCCGTGGTGTCATTCACAAAAATAATTGGAACGCGCCGCTGGTTGCACTCCAAAATAAATCGCGCGGCCTTGTCGGCGCTGTCGTCATAAATTACCGCTGGCATATTCACGGACTTGCTTGGTCCAGCCTTGCCTCCAGGCAAAACACGCTCAGTCATTTTGCGCTGATTCGCCACAATTCCGCATGGAAATCCACCAATATTGGCGTATCCACACATCAGGCTGCGCCCAAATTCAGCGCGGTATTCATCAAACGAGCCGCCGTCCACAAAGCACTCAAGCAACTCTTTCATGTCATAACTTTTCGCCAAGTCGCCACGGAAAATGTCGTACACCGCTGAGCCAGGGCGCGTGGGTTCCACGACCGCATTCGGAGCAACCGCCAACGCTTTCGCCACTTGGTGCTTCGCCATCAAACTTCGCATGCGTTGCAAACACGCCTCATCATTGGGCTCACGAAAATCAATGGTGCCGGAAATTTCCGCGTGCATCTTTGCACCACCAAGCTCCTCGCTACTTACTTCTTGACCAATCGCGGCCTTGACCAATGCCGGCCCAGCCAAATATAAGCCGCTGCCTTCGGTCATCAACAACACATCGCACAGCACCGGCAAATAGCCGCCGCCAGCCACGCAGTTGCCCATAATGGCGCTGAGTTGCGGAATACCTTTGCCGCTAAACACGGCGTTGTTGCGGAAAATTCGTCCAAAGTCATCCGTGTCTGGAAAGACATCCTCTTGCAGAGGAAGAAATACGCCGGCGCTGTCCACCAAATATAAAAGCGGCAAGGTCACGCGCTCCGCAACCATTTGCGCGCGAATTATTTTCTTGCATGTCATTGGAAAGAACGCGCCAGCCTTCACGGTTGCGTCGTTGGCAATCACCATGCAGGGTCGCCCCTGCACCATGCCAAGCACTGTCACCACGCCCGCCGCCGGCGCGCCGCCGTATTCCTTGTACATGCCCCACGCGCTCAACAATCCCAATTCCATCTGCGGCGCACCCGCATCAAGCAATAATTCCAAACGCTCGCGCGCCGTCAATCGTTTATTTTTATGTTGGCGCTCCACGCCAGAAGGCCCGCCGCCTTGTTCCGCCCGTGCCGCATCGGCCAGATAAACATTCACTACTTCCTTCAAAGACGCGTTCTCTACTTTATGGGCTGTGCCTGACATGCGGGCAGAATAGGCGAAGATGGGGTTTTTTCGCTTTTCCCCCACGTCCCCCAATTTGAAATCACGGAAATCCTGCATTTATCAAGCTCAACCACTTGCCGTGGTAATCCACTTTCCACTACACTACCCAACTACAAATTCGTAGCAACACCTCGAAGACATCGGTCTTCAAAACAGTATTAGGAAACAGAATGATCTCGATTGCAGCAAAAAAGAAAGTCATCACAGATAATCGTCGACACGCCAAAGATTCTGGAAGTCCAGAAGTGCAAGTGGCCATGTTGACCGAGCGGATCGTGTCCCTTCAGGACCATTTCCGCGCCAACAAAAAGGATCACAGCTCCCGACGGGGTTTGGTTCTTATGGTTGGGCAGCGCAACAGCCTGCTCAAATATCTCGCGGGTATTGACCGCGAGCGTTACAACGCGTTGATTCATAAATTAGGTCTGCGAAAATAATTGCAGATTTCCCGTTCGTATCGGTCGGTGGCAGTGGGCAACCTTCGGTTTTTCCGTGGCTTGCCTTCTGCCTCTTAATTGACTGAACGGGTTTACTTCTTTCACCCATTTTATTTTAGGAGACAGTCATGTCAAAACACGTTCCAGCATCAGTTGAGTGCCAAATTGGTGGCCGCACATTTAAGTTAGAGACTGGCAAAATCGCCAAGCTCGCATCCGGCGCCGTTGTTGCCACCTACGGCGACACGGTTGTTCTTGCCACCGCGGTTCGCGCCGCGCCTCGTTTAGGAATTGATTTCTTTCCTTTGACCTGTGATTACCGTGAGAAATACTCAGCGGTAGGCCGTTTTCCAGGCGGTTTCCGCAAGAAAGAAGGCGCTCCTTCGGAGAAGGAAGTGCTCACCATGAGAATGATGGATCGGCCAATTCGGCCGCTCTTTCCAGATGGCTTTGTCGATGAAATCCAATTGCAATCCATCGTGCTCAGCCACGACGGCCAAAGCGATGCCGACGTGATTGCGTGCACAGCGGCAAGCGCCGCGTTGTCCATCACCGACGCTCCATTTCAAGGTCCAATCGCAACCGTGCGCGTTGGTCGTTTGCAAACCGAAACCGGCGCGCAGTTTGTCATCAATCCAACAGTCGCTCAACTTGATTTCAGCGATTTGGACTTGGTGCTTTCCGGCCACAAGGACGGCGTAAACATGATCGAAGTTGGCGCCGCTGAAATCAGCGAAGCCGACATGCTTGCCGCGATTCGATTTGGGTACGAGCAAGGCATTCAGCCAATCTTGAAGTTGATCGAGGAGCTTCGCGTGAAGTCAAACGCTCCAGCACAAGTTCTTGGAACGCTGACATTGCCAAGCGAAGCCATCATGACCAAGGTGAAATCCGTGGTCGGCGAAGACATGAAGAAGGCGCGCCAGATTCATGGCAAGAGCGACCGCAATGCGGAGATTGATCGTCTACGCAAGTGGATGATTGAAAACCATTTCGCCGTTGCGCCTGGCCTGAGTTACACCGACCATTGCGTCGCCGACAAGGCGCAGCGCGATGCCAAGGAAGCCTTCCGTATTCTGGAGAAGAAAATGACGCAGGATCTTGCGGGAAATCAGGGCATTCGTCCTGACGGCCGTGGTCTTCGTGAAATTCGTCCGCTGGAAATGGAAATTGGTTTGCTTCCGCGCACACACGGTTCAGCCATGTTCCAACGTGGTGAAACTCAGTCACTGGTGACCTGCGTTCTTGGAACAATCAAGGACGAGCAAATCATTGACGGTCTCATGCCTGAGTACGCGAAGAAGTTCTACCTGCACTATTACTTCCCTCCATTCTGCACGGGCGAAGCTGGTCGCATCACTGGTCCAGGTCGTCGTGAAATTGGTCACGGCGCTTTGGCCGAGCGAAGTCTGCTTGCCATTCTGCCAAACCCAGAAGATTTTCCATACACCATTCGCATTGTCAGCGAGATCACTGAGAGCAACGGCTCCAGCTCAATGGCAAGCGTGTGCGGTGGTTGCCTTGCAATGATGGATGCGGGCGTGCCTATCAAGGCCACGTGCGCGGGCATCAGCGTTGGTCGCTTCACCTCCAAAGATGGAAAGGTGACGCACGTCACCGACATCATTGGCGAAGAGGATTTCTTTGGCGAAATGGATTTCAAGGTCAGTGGAACTCGTGAAGGAATCACGGGAATTCAGCTGGATTTGAAGGCTCGCGGTCTTGGCTTTGAAGAAATTGCAACCATCTTCACGCAAGCGCGTGAAGGTCGTCTGCAACTCATCGAGAAGATCGAAGCCGTCATCGCCAAGCCACGCGCTGAGATGTCGCAGTTCGCTCCACGCATCACCAAGGTCAAGATTGATCCAGAGAAGATCGGCAAGCTCATTGGTCCAGGCGGAAAAACAATCCGCTCGCTTCAAGAGCGAACCGGCGCGCAGATCGATGTGGAAGAAGACGGAACCGTGTTCATTGCGTGTTCCGACGCGGCCAAAGCGGCGCAAGCCAAACTGGAAGTCGAAGCGCTTGGCGCCGAAATCAAGGTTGGCTCCGTGTTCGAAGGCAAAGTTGTTGCGGTCAAAGAGTTCGGCGCATTTGTGGAGTTGGTGCCTGGCACCGACGGCATGTGCCACATCTCCGAGCTCGCTCACGGCTTTGTCAAGAATGTTCTTGAGCATGTGAAAATTGGCGAGTCAATCAAGGTGAAGGTCATCAATGTCGATGAGAACGGTCGCATTAAGTTGAGCCGCAAGGCCCTCTTGACACCGGAACCAGCGCCAGCGAACTGATGTACCTGTCATTGGGTGAACCGATTTGGTTCACATTCGGAGTTCGTATTTTGGGACTTTCAATACCCGCTCAATCAAATGAGCGGGTATTTTTTTGGACTTATTTGGCCAATTTCTCGGGTTTCAGACCATATTTCCCATGCCACGCACATTCCAAATGATTTCATTTGCCTATGAAATGGCTCACAATTTTGATTTATCATGCGCTTATAGCGAGGCTTACGCCAAACTCATCTAGAACCAATTACTTACGAATGTTTTTGAAATTTCCCTTGCACAAGTGCCAAAATGGACGCACAATGGCACTA
>CAJACJ010000461.1 GCA_903938205.1 uncultured bacterium | reverse complement strand
TGCGACCGCGCCGCCGAAGCCAGCGGCAAGCACTGATGAAACGGCGGCAAATGAGAGCGAAGCCAAAGAAGCGAATTCAACCGCGTCCAAGATGGATGCGTCCACACCGAAAGTGAATGAGAAGTCTTTGGAAATGAGTGACGCAACAAGCACAAGCACGGCGGAGAAAAATCCATCCGAGACCAAGGCCGCCGTGGATCATCGCCTAGATCCTGATCGCTGGACTGAAGCCGTCGCTTTTGAAATTCGGCCCGTGGTGCAATCTCAATTGCCAGCGCGCGAACCAACTCCAAGTCCAGATGGGAAAATGCTGGCGTATCGCAAGGGTAATGACTTGATGATTTTAAATTTAGAGACAAACGAAAGCGCCACATTGCGTGAAGGCTGGGATTCTGAAATTGAGTTTCAATGGAGCCCTGATGCAAAATGGATTGCATTTGCGCAAGACGACCGAGATTTCAATCGTGACATTTGGCTTGTACCCGTGGATGGATCCAAAGCGCCGGTCAATATCACGCGCCACCCCGACAATGATCATGCTCCACGGTTCAGCGCTGACGGAAAGTTGTTGGCTTTCCTTTCGGACCGCGTGAACAACGAGGCGGATATTTTTGTGGTGGCCTTGGATAAATCCGTTGATGGTTTTTCCGCCGCGGAACAAGAGGCGTATTTCAAGGATGCGAATGAATCCGTGAAAAAGCGCAAGCCCTCCGCCGCGCCAGGAGCCAAGAAAAAACCAAAGAAGGCTGAGGATAAAAAAGAAAGTGCAGCCACCGATGATGCGCCCAAAGATGGTGAAGCGAAGGCGGGCGATGACACAAATGGCGACGAGAAAAAAAATGGCGAGAAGCCAGCGGTCGCCTCCAAGGACAAAGACAACGCCGCGAAGAAAAATGCGACCGAGTCGCCCAAAGCTGATGAATCAAAAGAAACCTACACCTATGATTTAGATGACGCCTATTTACGTGTTCGTAGATTGACACGCATTGCCGGCGAAGAGACTGGTCTAGTGATCACTCCAAGCGGCGATCGCCTTCTTTTCACTGGAAACGACGGCGGTCCAGGCGTTTTTAGCGTGAAGTGGGACGGCACCGATCAGAAAAAACTTGCGCCAGCGGGCAAGGTGATTCATATCAATTTAGTGGGCGACAAAATTGTTTTGGCCAATGCAGGGAAAATCAGCACCACGGGGATTGCCGGCGGCGAAGCCAAGTCCGTTGACTTTGAGGCGGACACCGCGATTGATCCCGTGGCATGGAATGATCATCGGTTTGCAGAGGCCACGCGTGTGGTGGGCGAAATATTTTACGACCCAACCATGAAGGGCTTGGACTGGGACGCTTTGACTGAACGTTATAAAAAACTTGCCCACTCCGCGCGCACCGACGGCGAATTTGAATGGGTCATGGCGCGGCTCCTTGGCGAACTCAACGCAAGCCATCTTGGAGTTTCTCTTGCCGCAGACACCTCCAACACAAGCCGCCAGCCTATTGGTCGCTTGGGTATTCGCACGCGCATGGTTGCGGACGGATTTGAAGTGACCGAAGTATTCGCAAAAAGTCCTTCCGCCCTGAGTCAAACACCCCTTCTTGTTGGCGATGTGATTGTGGCCGTTGGCGGAGAACCACTTGCCGCAAAGGAAGTTCTTGAGCAACGCCTTCGTGGCAAAGCGGGTCTTGAAACACTTGTGTCCGTTCGTCGAAATAAAAAAGACGGCGCGCCCGTGAATGTTGATTGCTTGATCACGCCCTGCACTGGCGCGCAAGAATCGGAATTGGCATATCAACATGAAGTGCTTCAAAATGCGGCGTTGGTGAATGATTGGAGCCATGGACGAATTGGCTACTTGCACATTCAAAGCATGAGTCAAGCCAGTTTGGATGAATTCGAGCGCGATCTTTGCGCGGCTGCGCAAGGTAAAGATGGCCTGCTTGTTGATGTTCGCAACAACGGTGGTGGAAGCACCGCGGATCGCGTACTGGCAAGTTTGATGTCACCCGTGCATGCGTACACCGTCCCGCGCGGCGCGGATCGTTCATATACAAATGGATATCCGCAAGATCGCTTGTTCATTCAGCGCTGGACATTGCCGGCAAACATGCTGTGCAACGAAAAGAGTTTTTCCAACGCGGAAATTGTCAGCCATGCGTTTAAAAATTTAAAGCGCGGATCTTTGGTGGGCGAGCAAACCTACGGCGGAGTGATTTCTACTGGCAGCGCTTCGCTCACGGATGGGACAACCATTCGCACACCGTTTCGCGGTTGGTACACGCTTGACGGCGCCGATATGGAAAATAATGGTGCCATGCCCACTGTCCGCGTTCCAGCGAATCCAATTGATGAGCACAACAAGTTCGACGCGCAATTACGCGCCGCCGTGGATGATTTAATGAAACGTCTACCGGAAACGCAAGCGCAACCAAGCGCGAATGCTGACAAAGCGAATGTGAATCCTTCTTAAAACTTCACAAGACAAACAGGGTCGCTTGAATAAAATTGATTAAGCTGGAAACGCTTCGCGATAATCAGCCATGGATGCTTCCACCACTGTGCGCGCACGCTCAACTCCGTAAATTACTTTGACTTGCACGGTGGACTGTTCGCCTGGACGCATTTTGTAGGTGAGAAAAT
>CAJACJ010000460.1 GCA_903938205.1 uncultured bacterium | reverse complement strand
TGAGAGTTTTGGATCCGCGGCCATTGCTTTCTCCACCGCGGGCTTGAGGCCCGTACCCCACTGCGCAATGGACACATTCACAAAACTATATTCAATGCCAGCGCCACCGAATTGTTTGAACTCGGAAATAATTCCGGCACGCATATCGGCGGTTGAAGGAAGTTCATCCGACACCAACACCAACACGTGGGCGGTTTCATTTTTGGAAATAACCCAGTCGGCAAGCAGTCGCGCCGCAAGACCAAAGTCCACCGAGAAATTAGCGCTGACATTTGGAACCGTTGTATCTATTCCAAAATTGTGACTCACGGCAACCAGCGTTCCAGCGGCTTTCGCGGCGGTGATTTCTGGCGCAAGATCATTTGGATTTGGCCCGGCAAACAAATCAATCAACGTGGCTTTTTGCTTTATGCCTTGGGCCATGCATTGTTGATATTGAGAAAGTTGTCCTTCATTGCTGCACCCAGAAAATGAATAGCCCACTTTTTCTGCGGCGCTCTTCATGCCGTTGAACCCCTGCTGATACCACGGATTGCTGTCTGGACCAGCGATTCTGTAAATGCTTTTTCCCGCCATGACTTTTTTCGCATCAAAGGCTGGACCAGGTGCGATGAACTTGGGCTGCGCATAAAGCGGCGCCAACTCTTTCAAAGCGTGTGTTTGATCGGCGTCGCCTTCATGACCAAAAATTTTGGCCACCGCGCGCGCAGCGCATGAAGTTGCGGACATGCCAGTGATCAGCAATAAACCAATTGCGCACGCCAGAGCCCACCGATTTGATTGTGTATTCATGCACCGATGGTATATGCAGACGCATTCAAGCGCCTGCGATCGATTTATTCATGCGTCGCAGTACGAAGATTACTTTTTACAATCAAAGATGGCGCGCGTGGATCAACCAAAAATAGCGTTTCGACCAAGCCGCGCCAACAAATTCAACGGCACGGTGACGCGGTGCAGTTTTATCATGACATCTTCAAATGCGCTCAAGAACCAGCGCACATCGTCTTGATTGATCACCAGTGGCGGAATAAGTTTCACCACGTCTTGATTGTGACCAGCCACTTGGCAAATAATTCGGTGGTCTTGCATAAGCGGAATCACAACGGCCTGCGCGAAAAGATTTTTATCCATGGCATGCAACGCGCTCCACGCGCCTTTCAGCAAAAGTGATTTAGGCGCGCCAAACTCAATGCCAATCATGAGCCCGCGCTGGCGAATGTCTTTCAACATTTCAAAGCGCGGCTTCATGGCTTCAAGTCCATCTTTTAAAAGTGCGCCCATGTCGCGCGCGTTCTGCGCCGCGTTTGTTTCGTCATACGCCGCAAGCGACGCAAGACCAGCCGCCATGGCCATGGCGCCCTGCCCAAATGTGTTTGAGTGCACAACCGCGCGATCAAGTGACGAATACACTTTTTCCCATACTGCGCCGCGCACTAACACTGCGCCAACGGGCACGTATCCACCCGACAACGCTTTGGACAACACAACCATGTCGGCTTCAACGTCGCCCTCTTGATCGATTGCAAGAAATGAACCCGTACGACCAATGCCTGTTTGCACTTCATCCGCAATAAAAAGCGCGCCGTACTTGTGGCACAGTTGCGCGGCGGCCTGCAAATATCCAGGCGAATGAATATTCACGCCCTTGCCTTGAATAGGTTCAATTACAAACGCGGCGACATCGCGCGCGGCAAGCGCGGTTTCTAGTGCCGACAAATTATTGAAGGCAATCAGGCGACAGTCCGGCATATAGGGCGCAAAGCCTTGGCGAAAACTTTCGCAACCGTTCAAAGAAACAGTACCACTTGTCAGTCCATGAAACGCTTTCGGGGCGTACAGCAACGCGGGCCGACCAGTTGCGCACTTTGCAAATTTAATCGCCGCCTCAACGCCCTCGGTGCCCGAGTTGGTGAAGAAGACAAAATCCAAACCTCGACCAACGCGACGCTTTAATTCTTGCGCCAACAAACCGGAAAGTGGCGGCGCCTGAAACTGAATCATGCTGGGCAAATCCAGGGCCAGGCAATCCGTCAACGCCTTGCGAATAGTTGGATGGTTGCGGCCAAAGTTGCACACGGCGTATCCAGCAAGCATGTCCAGATATTGATTGCCGCGGTCATCCCACAAATGCGCGCCACTTGCGCGAACATAATTATTATCAAAGCCAATCGTGCGCAGAACCGTGGCGAAGCGCGGATTGATGTGCTGCGCGTGCAGTTGCATGCCGCGACCAGCGTTGTCTGAAATAAGTTTGGAGAGATCAAAACTCATGGGACTTGTTTACGGGGGATAATCGTCTGCATAAATTGGCTCATGCCGGCAATACGAACCTATTCAGAATAACAACGCGGCTTCAAATTTAAAATCATGTGGTCACGGCCAATAGCACGAATGACTGCCTAAACTTGCTTGCGCTTGGACTTTCGCCCACGCGATTTAAGTTGATATTCGTAAGCATTCTTACGCTTACACGCGTCCAAAATGGCTCATTCCAGACTTAATTTTTCCAACTTCACTTGCTCGGGCTGCCAGAATTACATGTCTGCGCCGTCATGCAAATGCATGGGGTGGCCCATTGGCGTGTTGTTGATCAGCACAATCTCCACGCGCTCACCAAGTTTCACATCCAGCATTTTGCGATTGGGATATTGATTTCCCTTGATGAACCATTGACAACCCTGCATGGTTCCTCTGAGAACAGTGGGCAGCGGGCGATCGATATTTTTTGCGGCCAGCGGCGTGCTGGCAAAAGCGATCGCAAAAACATTCGCTACGATGATGGCTACAACTTTGGTCACGCTCTTGTTTGACATGTTTATGGCGGCAAAAATGAGTTGTGACTTTAAAATAAGTCAACGACTCTAAACCGCTCCGTTTGCCGCGCAATTAGCCAACTTTCAGCAGATCTTGCCAGCGCGTTGTGTAACACGGTGTGCGCATGGCGGCCTTCATAGTCCATGCGGGCGCGCCGATTTTTACTGCGCCACTTGCATTCATATTCGCGCGGGCACTGGCGCCACATGCGCCAACCTTCAGCGTGTCGCGACCCATGCGTGCGTTAATGGCGTCCATCACGTTCATGGCTTTGGTGTCTTGCGCATGCTTGTGCTGGTCATCAAAGAGTGAAAATTCAACGGCGCTTGCGGGGCGCAGGTCCGAAAGAATCACGCCAGCTTTTTTATATTCAATGCCGTCGCGAAAAATAGTCTCAAGCGCGCCATTGGCCGCTGCAATCAAACGAGTGGTACTGGCGGTACCCGTTCCCATGTTCACCGTGGCGCTGTTGTAATACTGCGCGATGTCTTTAAAGCGATTGGTCTGCACAAACACGCTCAATACGTGGCACGCACTTTTCTGGCGACGCAACTTTTCGCACGCGCGCGTGGCGTAATTCGCCACGGCTTCCTTGAGCTCATTCAGTTTGTACACGGGCCGACCGAATGATTTTGAACTAACGATTTGCTTGCGATCTTCCTGCACCATTTCAAGCGCAAGACATGACTGGCCCCGCAACTCCAACACAATCCGCCGCCCCACAATGGTGAGCAACTTTTGCACGGCGTCCACATCCGCGTCGCGTAATTGCAATGCGGTGGTCACGCCCATGCGCGCCAACTTGGCCGCACTGCGCGCGCCAATGCCCCACACATCTGCCGCCGCGAACTCCGCAAGCACGCTGTTCTGCGCCGCGCGATCGCACAGATTCAACACGCCCCCGCTTGTTTTATTTTTCTTGGCGGCGCGGTTGGCAACCTTCGCCAAAACTTTGGTTGGACCAATTCCAATCGCGGTTGGAATGCCAGTATCGCGGCGCACCACGCGGCGAATCTCGCGCGCGTAGTCGGTCAGGTCACGGCCCGCGAAGCCGCCAAGTGACAAGAATGCTTCATCAATGCTGTACACCTCCAACTCTGGCGTGAACTGCGCAAGTGTGGTCATCATGCGCGCGGACATGTCGCCGTACAGCGCGTAGTTGGATGAATACACGCGCACGCGGTGGCGCTTGATGATGTCGCTAATCAAGTGCAACGGATCACCCATTTTTATACCAGTGGCTTTGGCCTCATCGGTGCGCGAAATCACGCAGCCGTCGTTGTTGCTTAACACAATCACTGGCTGATTGATGAGCGCTGGATTGAACACGCGCTCGCACGAACAATAAAAACTATTGCCGTCCACCAACGCGAAGATTGGTGCGCTCGCAACACACGGCGAATGCGCGTCGCTCACTTGAGATTGTGGATCACGTTCGTGCATACACCCACCACTTCAAATTGCATACCGTCCACAATGGCAATGTCCGCATGCGCGGGATTCTCCGCCTTCAAAATAATTTTTCCGCCGCGAGACGTGTAGCGCTTCACCGTGAAATCGCCGTTGACAATGGCCAGCACAATGCATTTATTCTTGGGCTCCTTGGAGCGATCCACAATAAGAAGATCGTCAGGGTGAATGCCCGCGCCAATCATGGAATCGCCCGACACGCGCACAAAGAAAGTGGCGGCCGGCTTGTCGATCAAGTATTCATTTAGGTCAAGCTTCTTCTCTATGTAATCGTCGGCGGGACTTGGAAACCCGCACGACACCGAGCAACCAAAAAATGGCAAGTGCACATTGGTTTTCACCGCGCGCAATTTCGCGGCACGCGCGGGCGCGACTATGTCATTGCGGGACTTACTTGGCACGCGTCAATCTTAGCCACGCTACTTCGCGCAAAATTGCCGCATTTGTCCTGCAATCATCGCGGCATCCACACTCGCGCGCATTAACGCATCTACCTGATCACGCCGGCGGAATAGCCGCGCTCATTTCACTGGGCAAGAAAATGCTTTGTGCGTCAATGGCAATCCATCCTCCGTAGGGCTTCTCGTACTCGTCAATCAACACGCACACAACTCCAATGCCCAGGCAAAATGTTGCGATTAAAATCAGCCGCATTTTGGTTGGCGCCACCGAGCCCATCAATCCGCAACTCATAGCAAGCAGCGTTGCAATAATGATCCAAAATCCATTGGGAGATTGCTCCATGGCAAATCGCAGGCGCGATTCGCGCAAATGTTCCACAGTGCCCAAGCCCGTCCATGTGCGGGTGCTTAAAAATGTTCCACCAGTCGGGTTCAGCGCCAGACGCATTTGCGTCAACAAAATTCCAGCCTTCTCATTCAGTCGCGGTGTTGCTTCACCCAACTGCGGCCATTCCTGATCAATCACGTTCTGAACATATTCATGCGTAAGCTTTTGTGCGTTGGCGCTTTGTTCGCCATCATTCAGCTTGGCAAGAACGCTAAAGTCTTGATACAGCAATCGACATTGCAGCGCCTCTTCAGTGGCAGATTGAATCGCGCGAATGTAGTTCTCGCGCGCATCATTTAAAGTGAGCCCCAGCAAAAAACACAACAAGCCAACTAGGCCAGCCACAAGACCATCCGCCAACCTAGGAATAGAAGCGTCACCCGCCGCGCGCCGCATGATTTGGTAGCCAATCACATTGGCCACAACCCCAACAACCACGGCCACCAAGCAGATCCCCCCGTCGACCACGAACTCGCGCATGGTGTAACCAAAAAGATTCAGATCAGCGACGAACATAGTTGTTGAAAGATGCATCTGCGTTTGAGTTTACTGAATCACGCCGCGGCGGAATCATTCTCTTGCGCCGGTGGAAGCTCCTCAAGGCTGGTGATAAACATCACATCAATCTCCTCAATGGGACAGAAACGGCCTTGACCAAGTTGCGGACGGGCAATAAAGACCCGGCGAAACGGAGGGATGACCAAAGTCCAATCGGGTCGCAAAATGTCAAAAGATCGCCCGTCCACCAAGTGGATTCGAAAAGGTAGAAACGGTGTTCGCTCCAAGCGTTGTTTCAACGAAGCGGTATCCATTGCATCAATATAGACGCACTAGGGCATGTATCCAAAAATGCGTGCTGAATTTCTGAGGCACGTCTGCAATTGTTCCGCGAAATAAATAAGGTTGCTACAAAATAAATAAATAAATTTCTGGCACTGCGTCAATTGTATGGTTGATCACATGCATTCCCGCGTCGCAGAATGGGTGGCACCACAAGCGAGTTTAGCACCCGCGCAAGCCCCGCTTGCGCGGGGTGCGTTGTCTGAGCGACTGGTGCCACCCATTCTGCAAAGCGTTTCACTCGCTTGCAAGCAGCGCGTTGCAGATCACCCGTTCCACACATTCTGCAAAGCGTTTCACTTTCTCATCAATTCAAATCCCCACCATGTACTCTTCATGGGTGCCAACCACGCAGACTGAATTTGCGCAAACGCAATCGCTCATGCAAACACCGCTCCCAAAGCGCCCGCTCTACATGCAACCGACCATGCTGGTGTTGTTGTCGCTTGGTTTCGCCGGCGGCATTCCACTTGAAATGGCAATGAGCATCATGCCCACATGGGCCAGCGCCGCGAAGTGGTCGGTGGTGGACATTGGATTGATCGCATTGGCGCGCTTGCCCTACACATGCAAAGTGTTGTGGGCGCCGCTAAGCGATCACTGCTCCATTCTTGGTTTACGTTGGATGGGCCGCCGCCGCAGTTGGCTTTTTGTAACGCAGTTGATTTGCCTTGGACTCATTGTTGCGCTGGCGCTCAACATGGATAACCGCGGCGGCATGATGTCGCCCAACGCGATTATTGTTTTGCTGGGCGTGTTGGTATTTGCCGGCGCAACGCAAGACATTGTTGGCGACGCATACCGCGCGGAAGTTTTACAGCCACGCGAATTCGGCGCGGGTGCCAGCATGTGGGTTACGGGCGCGCGCTTTGCATCGCTGTTCGCGGGCGCGGGCGTTCTGATTTTGGCGGGCCGACTTGGCGAATCACCAAACACGCAATCGTGGGCGTGGGCCATTGCGGTGTGCGCGCTGGCTGCGGTTTCTTTGGTGGGCATGATCGGCATCTTCATTGGCCGCGAACCCGCGCGCCCAGTTGGTCAAGCGCCGGGATTCGCCGCGTCGATCACGCAACCATTTCAAATCTTCGCCAGCCAATGGGGCTGGAAACTCATCGCGCTGTTCTTCTTTCTAATTTTGTATCGACTGCCCGATGTGTTAGGCGGCGCCATGACGTCGCCACTGTTGGTGCAAGGCCTTGGCTACTCAACGGAAACAATTGGATGGGTGCGCCAAAGTTTGGGATCGGGCCTAAGCATTGTGGGAACAATTGTTGGTGGACTCATGATTGCGCGCTGGAGCTTGACGCGCTGTCTATTGATCGCCGGCATTCTGGCGGCGGTCAGCAATGTTGGTTTCTGGATTTTGGCCAGCACCTACGGCGCCACTGTCGCGCACATTGCGCCAGCCAGCGCGCCGGTGACATCGCTTGTGGTTGTTCTATCTATAGAGAGCATTTGCGGCGGCTTGGCCACGTGCGCTTTTGTGGCCTTCATGATGAGCATTTGCGATGTGCGCGCCACGGCAACGCAGTACGCGCTGCTGACCTCGGTCATGGCCATTGGCAACACGTTGATCGGCGTCCTCAGCGGCTGGATGTTGAAAAATTTGGATTACCAATCCTTCTATGGACTATCTATTGTGGCGGCCGCGCCGGGATTGCTGCTGATTCCGTTCTTGCGACGCAATGTGATTTCAAACGCGAACGCGCTTCAATAAAGTTATTGAGCATTGCATTTGCAACAAGTGAATTAGAAATAATTTCATTTTTATTTTGCCAAGTCAGTCCCGGCATGTATGTTGTCGCCAATTCGATTGATTCCTTTTTTTGAATTCGATTTCACACTGCGTGTTTGAGAAGTAAAAACTGCAAACCAAAAACATGACTTCACATTGCTTTACGTAAAGCCTTTTGTTGTCAACCGCGAGCCGACGGATTCGGTTGCTACTACGAACCTCCGTGGGTTCACTATTTCTCACTAAAGAAAGTTGATTTATGTCACATCAATATGTTGCTGGAAAAAACGGTCTGAAATCTTTTTCGCTTCTTCTTTCCGTGACCCTAGCCACACTTGCGGGCCAACTTGCAGTTGCCGGCGGCAAGCGTGAGAACGCGCAACAACTGCCAGCCAACATAGACCTGCCTCAAGAAATTCTTATTCCGCAAGAATTGCCCATGAATAATCCTGCGGCCACTTTGTCAGTGGATCCCTATGGCGGTCTGTATACAGTGGGCAACCAAATCGTTGATCAAACCGGCGGCTACTGCCGAATGACGGGCGTGAATTTTTCCGGCTTTGAAACCGGTATTGGCGTGCCAACTGGCACATGGGCCCGCGACTATTCAGACATGATCGATGACATTGCGCGGGCTGGGTTTAACACCATCCGAGTTCCGTTTTCCGTTGACAACATGACGAGCACGTCCCCAGCCGCGCCAGCGTACTTGTACGGTGAATATGGCGAAACAAAACTGAACTCCTCCGTACGAGCCAACAACGATCTGGTGAAGCAATGGAACGCAAATGGTGTGTTGCCGCTTATGAAATCTCCGCTGGAATGCTTGGATGCATTTGTGAAATACGCGGGCAGCAAGGGCTTGAAGATTATTTTGGATTGCCACTCGCAAAAAAATGACGACTATGGCAATCAATATTTGTGGTACGTACCCAACGACGCCAACCATACAGAAGACACGTGGATTAATACATGGGTCACACTAGCTCAACGCTACAACAATGCCACCTACGACCCCTACCACGCCGTGATTGCGTGCGACCTATTTAATGAACCCAAGGGAAATCCCACCGACCCAGATGCTCCCGGTTGCGCGTGGACTGTTGCCGAAGGCACGCAAGCTTGGAACTACGCTGCGGAGCGATGCGCGGTGGAAATTTTGACTAACGCGCCCCGAATGCTCATTCTGATTGAGGGCGTGCAATGGGCCAACTCAAGTGCGGATCTGAATTTTGGCTCATGCGATTACACCAATTGGGGAGAGAATCTCAAAGGCGCAGACCTTGCGCCGATTGATTTGGGAACAACTGAGTTCAACCAAAAAGTTGTGTATTCGTTCCATGAATATCCAGCTTCAGCTTCCTACATTTGCGGCCTAACCCCAAAAGATATGCCGCAAAATCCTCTGCCATGGTTTTCAATGTCAAACAATTATGGTCAATGCTCCACTACTGATTATCCAAATAATTTGGAGGCGGTATGGCAATCTCAATGGGGTTATATCGCTGAAGCTAATACACGTCCGCTGTATGCCGGCGAATTTGGAAGTTGGCTAGATGGCGATCTCTTTGGTCAGGTGAATTGTGCTGGACCATACGGACCTGTTTTTTGCTACCAAGATTACGCCGCGTACCTTCAGACCATGATTGATGCGGGTACCGCCCCCACAACAACTCCGCAAGCGCTGATTACGAGTGATAATCAGTGGATGGTCGCGCTGCTGGATTACATGGATAGCGCGCCTGCGAAGACGGATGCTTCCAAACTTGGAATCAGTTTCACCTACTTCTGCTGGAATCCAAATTCCGGCGACACAGGTGGCCTTATATCGGAAATGGACTGGACGTTGCCTTCAAGCGCATCCGCGTATTCACAACAGTTGCAACTTATTCAACCTTATCTCGCGGATCCGATTATTACCAATGCGGGTAGCTCTTATGGTGGCGGCATTCAAGGCCAACGAGTTGTGGAGTCGCCCAAAACCAGCTTGTTGGTACGTGGAAACCCGCTTTCAAAGTGCAGCCTTCGGGGTGGCAAAGTGGAGTTCGCGCTCTCGCGTCTTCCAATGGCGGGCACCTTCGCTTGGAAGGATTCATCGATCGTTCCAACAGAAGGAACTTCAACACAGTTCGTGCGCTTTACGCCAGCCAACTCGGCGTTTCGCTCCGTGCTGATTCCAATCAAAGTGAAGACGGTTGTTCCAAC
>CAJACJ010000459.1 GCA_903938205.1 uncultured bacterium | reverse complement strand
TTGGAACACAATCGCGCAAGTTCTCGTCACATTGGGACGCGCCGTGGCGCAATCATTTGGTTTCAAATCTAGAAATTCTCACGCGACAACTTTGGCACATTGGAATCTCCGATGTGTTTGCGGATGGGTCATTTGCGGAAGCCAAAGACCACCCCAACGAATTGGAGTTTCCATCCGCGTTTAGACAATCCCGTTCCAACGGAGCGCCACGCGGAATTATTAAACTTCGAAAGGATTCCAGCCATGATTCGAACTGAAAGCGAATACGCAATCGCAGTTGCGCGATTGGCCGCGGAAAGCACGCGCTTGACGGTACAGCGCGCGCAACTTAAGAAATCTGGTCTCAAGCGCGACGAAATCAAGCGCGTGACAGATCCCATGAAATCATTCTCGCTTCAGTTGAAAGAAGAAGTGCAGAACTATCAGCGACTCAAGCAGCACGCATTTGATCCACTGGAAAACTTTCGTGGATTTGGACACCTTTTAATTTCGCTTCGCATTGCCAAATCTATTTCACATCGCGAATTGTCCAAACGCCTTGGCGTGCACGAATCCCAAATCTCTCGCGACGAGCGCAATGAATATTTCGGCATCTCAATTGAGCGAGCCATGAAAGTGCTTGACGCGCTCGGGGTCCGCATTCACTCAAGCATAGAAATCAACGCTTCGAAACGGCGCGCATCGGCATAAATACGGGTCGCACGCAACGACCTCCGCTCTCGCTCTAACTGTTGCTTTAGATCTCGCTTCAGATCTCGTGCCGCTCTCGCTCTAACTGTTGCTTTAGATCTCGCTTCAGATCTCGTGCCGCTCTCGCACCAACTTACGCCTGCTGCGCCACTTTGCGAATAAGCCCGCTAAAGATGAAGCCGTGCATTGGATACAGCGCGTACCAATATAAAAATCCGATCAAGCCCTTGGGCTCATAAATCGCGGTCTGCAACAAAAGGGTTTTACCGTCGGCTTCGGGGCGCGCCTCAAACTCCAGCCACGCAAGGCCAGGCACCAACATTTCCGCGCGCAAGCGAATAAGCCGCCCTGGCACCACGCGCTCCACGCGCCAAAAATCCACCGCGTCTCCAACGCGCAAATCAATTGGATGGCGCCGACCGCGCCGCATGCCCACGCCGCCAATCAATCGATCAAAAATGCCGCGCAATTGCCACGCCCAATCCCAAGACAACCAACCGCGCGCGCCGCCGAGTGACGCGAAACTTTTATATACCGCGTCCGCAGGCTTGCTCACCACAAGCTGGCGATTCTCAATGATCATTCCTTGCGTGCTCACAAGTGTCAACGGAGTGTGATCACCTTGGCTGGAAACCAGCGCGTCGCTCCACGAAGTTTCCACGCCGTGTGTTTCTATTTTGTCCAGCGCCAAGCTCACGCTGGTTTCATAATCCATTGGCACAATCGCCGGAAACATTTTCAGCGCGCTGTCATCGCGCACAATCACTTCGTTACCCAAGCCCTTGATCAGCGGCTGCGCAATCACTGCGGGAATTGGCGTGACCAAATGCACCCAGTACGACGAAAGCCGCGGCGTAAGCACGGGCACCGCAATCAAGCGCCGCTTCAATCCGCGCACACGCGCGTAGCCAGTCATCATGTCCGCGTAGGTCACCACATCGCGCCCGCCAATTTCAATAATGCGGCCGGCGCTTTGAGGGCAATCAATAGCGGCCACCAAATAATCAAGCACGTTGCGAATGCCGATGGGCTGCGTGCGCGTGTACACCCACTTGGGGCAAATCATCACGGGCAAACGCTCGCTGAGATAGCGGATCATTTCAAATGACAAACTGCCAGAGCCCACAATCACGGCGGCGCGAAACTCCGTCACGGGCACGCCGGCCTCGCGCAATGCGTCGCCAGTTTCGTGGCGCGACACCAAGTGCTGCGACAAATTGCTTTGTGGATCGCCTAAGCCACCCAGATAAATAATGCGCGCCACCCCCGCTTGCTTGGCGGCACTCGCGCAATTGCGCGCGGCGGAAATATCGCGCTCGGAAAAATTGCTGCCGCCGCTCAGACTATGAACTAGGTAATACACAATTTGCACGCCGCTCATGGCGGGCGCAAGCGTGTCGGGTTGCAACACATCGCCTTGCATAACTTCAACCTGCTTCAACCAAGGGCGACCCTGAAGGCGCGCGGCATCACGCACCAAGCAACGTACGCGGTGACCCGCGGCAAGCAAGCGCGCAACAAGTCGTCCACCCACATAACCGGTGGCGCCAGTGACTAAAATGAGTTGAGGAGTGGTTGTCAAAGTCTGTCAGTGTAGGCAGGGACTCGCTTGAAGAAGATGTGTTTCAAGGTGGCGCCAATCGCCAACCGCCTGCCACTCAAACCGCAAGAAATGAATGCCAATTCAAGCACATCTACGCATGGCGCGCGCCAACATTTCTGGCGATGCGCCAAGAGCTAAGAGCGCTCGCAGCAAAAGATCCAACGCTACATGAACTGGAAAGTAAGACCGCGCATGCAATTGCGGCAGTCCTGGTCTGGGGAAGTATTACGCATGCCATGGACCATGCGGCTTCCATTGCATGAAATCTGAATTGGATAAAACTTGCACCACAAGAAGTGGCCACACAAACTCTCGCAGTTTCGTGACAACAACAGAGAGTGAGGGCGCGG
>CAJACJ010000458.1 GCA_903938205.1 uncultured bacterium | reverse complement strand
GTCGTTGTGCGCAATCGCATCCGCGAAGAAGCGCACGTTTGAAATGGCGCGCGCAATGTCCACGCTCCGGGCAAGCGATAGCGGCTTACCAGTGTTGTCGCTTTCCACGTGCGCAAAATCCTCGGCGTCGCGCTGAATCAGGTCCGCAAGTTTGTGCATCGGCGCGGCGCGTTGCGCGGGGGCAAGCGCGCTCCACATCGGAAATGCTTTCGCCGCTGCGGCGACCGCGCGGTCAATGTCGGCGGTGGCGCTGTCAGGAATAGCCCCCATGACTTCGCCAGTTGCTGGATTGATCACGTCAATCATGGCGCCACTGTGCGGCGCGCAAAAAGTTCCGTCAATAAAATTGTGAGCGCGTATCAATGGCCGCTCCGAAAGTAGTACGCCATTGTGTTGCGTTGTACAAAATCAAATGTCAACATCACTTCTTTCTCTTGCCGACCCAGAAGAATAAAATAACTATTCCCATAAAGATTGACATGGTCACATTGAAAGAACTCATGTCGAGGGCAGCCCAAAGTCCCACAAAGATGCAACACAGGGAGAAAATTCCAAAGCGAGAGAGCATGGCGTCTTGCTTGCGAGATTTCTGCAGCGCGTCAGCGTAAGGAATGTTGCTGAAGCTCACCATGTCGTAACGGGGAATAAAAGACTTCGGCAACATGGCGTGCATAAAATGATCTAATTTCTTTTTCCATTTAAACATGCGCGATGCGGTCTTGTCGCGCATTTCCACAAAGTTGGTTAGCGCCATTTCCGCGATCGCGTCGGCGTTGCGCTTGCGGTCCAACTCATACGTGGAAATTGCCGCGGCAATATTGTCGCCGTGTGCGGCAAGCGCGTCGGTCAATGATTCGCAATCTTCAAAGCTGGCGTTGGCGCCTTGGCCAAAGAATGGAACAATGGCGTGCGCCGCGTCGCCAAGCAACACAACGCGCCCACCTTGCGACCATGGATTGCAGCGAACGGTCAGCATGCTGCCAACAGGATTCGCGTCAAAGTCGGCGTCAAACGTGGGCATCAATGGCAGCGCGTCGCCGTAGTCGCGCTGAAAGTGCGCGCGGCCATTTGCGGCGCCAGAAATTTCCGCAAAGCTTCCACTTCCGCTGTGCGGCCAAAACAGCGTGCACGTGAACGAGCCATCTGGATTTGGCAGCGCGATCATCATGGAAGCGCCGCGCGGCCAAATGTGCAGCGCGTTTGGATTCATGGCAAATGGCGCGTGCTCGCCGCTTGTCACCGGTTGAATTTGCATTTCTTTGTAGCCGTGACCAAGCCACTCTTGCGAATAATCAAAGCCCTCATTCTTTTGCATGATGCCGCGCAACGCGCTGTACGCGCCGTCCGCGCCAACAATTAAATCCGCCAGGACGCTGCTTGTCTGTTTCGTGTTGTCGTCGATAAATAACACAGTGCCAGACGCCGCCGCAACTTCAACGCAGCGCTGATGAAATGTAATGCGAACATTTTTTTCAGCGGCCGCCGCTTCCAGCAGCGCAAGATTCAGCGCGCTGCGCGACACGCTTTGAATAGCGTGATTGGGATCTCGGCTGTACTGGTGAAATTCCTGTGCGCCCGCACGCGAATGAAT
>CAJACJ010000457.1 GCA_903938205.1 uncultured bacterium | reverse complement strand
TGAAGTTGCGAACAATTTGTTGAAGCGAAGTTCCATCCCGTAAAATAAGTTGCAGCAAAGGCCCCAAGCTGAGCAAACCCGCGCCCATACCACCCGCGCTGACGAATGCTCCAACGAGCGCAATGATGGCTTCGTGCCTAGGTCGCAGCAGTCCGCGCGCGAACCACCAAAAATCCCGCATGCCGCCTTTGTCTTCTTTCGCAGATTGAACCATCAAGCGCTCCCTTCAATCCCTGACAATAACCGATGCCAGTCATTCCAGAATGATGGCCAACTTTTTTCAACGCAGCCAGGATCGCTGATGGAAATACCGCCACGCAATGCGCCCGCGACGGCGGCACTCATGGCTATGCGATGATCAGCATATGGATTCACCACTATTTCAGCATGAATTGGCTGCGAATTCGTGTCCGCATTACGGCTGGAATTCTCATTGACCACGGTATTCAAATTTGTATTTGTCGTTGTATCAAGCGGTGCTTTGACAGTGACAACTGAATTCGCATTGGATTTGTTGAGCGATATTTCCTTGGCGTGCGTCAATCGTCCATCAATTCGAATCCAATCAGCGCCGCTTTCAACCGTGGCTCCAATGGCGCGCAGCCACTGGCTCATGGCTTCAATACGGTTGCTTTCTTTTCCAGCCAAAGTGCCCAGCCCGCGAATTTCAACTGAAGCGGTTGCAAACGCAGCGGCAGCCATGATCGCCAAACTTCCATCGGGCCAGCGTGATGCATCAAGCACGCCACCTGTAAGCGGCTTGCCAAAACCAATCGCCGCGCATTTTTCACTTGAGCAATCACGTGCACCCAATTGAATCAACGCATCAAACACCGCCATGTCCGGCTGATGCGATGCGCGCGGCAAATTGGCAAATGTAATTTCACTGCCTGGCACAATTGCCGCAAGCGCCATGGCGTATGCGGCGCTTGACGCGTCGGGCTCAACGGCGACATGAAATTTTTGAAGGCGCGTGGGCGGAATATAAATTGTGCCCTGCTCAGAATTCCACACCACATCAACGCCAACATGACGCAAGCAATCAACTGTCAAATCAATGTATGAAACGCTGGGTTGCGCGCCTTCAAATCGCACTTGCATGCCACGCTTCAACCATGGCGCAATTAAAAGCAGCGCCGAAATAAATTGACTGCTGGCAAGGGCCGCGACGCTGCACGAGCCACCGTTGCGAAAAATTTCCGTGGGCGTAATGCGCAGCGGAAGTTGGGTGTCAGCCACGCGCGAAATATCAGCGCCAAGAGAATTCAACAAGTCAACGCCATCGTCCATTGGCCGCTGCCGCAAGCGCACGGAACCATCAAGCGTGGATATTCCTGTGGCCAAACATGCCGCAGCCATAAGAAAGCGCGCGGGAGTTCCGCCATCAATCGCATTCAGTATTCCACAGCTTGGAAAAATTCCATTCACGCCACTAATCTCAAGTGCGCCGTTCTTGGGCCAACGCACTTGCGCGCCCAACGTTGCAAGTCCTGCGGCAAGAGCGCGCGTATCAACGGCATCAAGCGGATTTTGAATGGTGCTCACGCCATCGGCCAGCGCCGCCAACATCATGTAGCGCTGCGTCAAACTTTTAGAGCCAGGCGGCGAAAAATTTCCACGCACTGGCCCGCAAATACGCGGCGCACGCAAAATTCCGCCCCCATGCGCGTCGCTCATCATCACTTCGAAGCGTCTCCATCGGCGGCACGGAACACGGCCACGATGTCCTCAATAGGAATCACAAACAAGCGGTTATCCCCTTCAAAATCAACGGGAATTCCATTGCGCGGATTGAACAACACGCGGTCGTATTGGCGGATTGGATAATCCTGGTCGCGCTCAATTTGCAAACTGATGGCCACCACGCGACCAGTCAGCGTTGGAATTTCCATTTTGTCAGGCAAATGAATTCCAACTTTGGTGATCTTGCGGTCCTCATCCTTGCGAATGAGCACGCGCTTGCCAATGGGTTCGACGGTTTCAAGACGAAGTGTCTTTGCTTTGGGATCTGCGGCCATATATTCAATAGTAGCGGCGCTTGCGCAAAAACTCATTTCAAAGTGCAATGCCTATATGCCCACAACCCACCTGCGCAAACTCATCCGCGATGTCGCCAATTTTCCCAAAGAAGGAATTCTTTTCAAGGACATTACGCCACTGCTGAAAGATCCAGCCGCGCTGTCCATGGCCGTGGAACTTATGGCCAATCCATTTCGCGGCAAAGGTATTCACGCTGTCGCCGGCGCCGAGAGCCGCGGATTTATTTTTGGCATCGCCGTGGCGCAGGCGCTTTCGTGCGGGTTCATTCCCATTCGCAAGCGTGGAAAATTGCCGCCGCCTATTCGCGCCGTGACGTACGACCTTGAATATGGTCAAGACACACTTGAAGTGCGCGACGATGCGGTGAGTGCGGGACAAAAGATTCTCATGGTGGATGATTTGCTGGCCACCGGCGGAACCATGCGCGCCTGCGTGGACTTGATGAAAAATCTTGGCGCGAATGTGTTTGGCGCCACCGTGCTCATTGAACTGAAAGCGCTCAATGGCCGCGCCGCGCTACCTGGCTTGGAAATTCACGCGCCGATTGTGTATTGAACATCGCAGAAATCCCGCGACACAATTCAAGTGGTTCTGCACGACCACAAACAGATGCCACCATCAGTTTGCGCTAGGCGCCATTGCGGGATTCGGTTCCAATACCTTGGCGGTTCCCGCTGTGAAGACCACGAATAAAAAGATAATCGCCATGCCAACAAGAAGGGCGATAAAGAGTGTGATTGCTTTTTTATTGCTCATTGTGTGAAACCTTGTGTGTCAAGCATATCGACAAAAAAACAAAGTGGCTTCAAACTTCCCTTCGAAATATGTGGCGGTCAGACTAGACTAGTCATCATGACAAAGACCGCGCCCGCCACAACCACCTCCTCCGCCGCTCCCACCGATCATCTTGCGTTGATTGATGTGGACTATGTTCATTTCATAGTTGGCAACGCCAAGCAAGCCGCGTTCTTCTACGCGCAAGCCTTTGGTTTTCAAGTGGATCAAGTGTCTGATCTCACAACGGGTAACCGCGATAGCGCAAAATATTTGCTCACACAAGGCAACATTCGCATTCTGCTAGAGACGCCACTCACGCCAACGCATCCATTCAACAAAGAATTGACGCGCTTTGGTGACGGCATCAAGGACATCGCTTTGACCGTGTTTGACGCGGAAAAAGCCTACGAACAAGCCGTTCGTAATGGCGGTGAAAGCGCGTACGAGCCCTACACCGTTTCAAACGAAACCGGCTCCGCCACATTCGCTGGAATTAAAACCTACGGCCGCGCCGTGCACACCTTTGTTAGTCGTAGCGGCGCATACTCCTTGCCCAATATCAAAGCCGGCGGTTTGTTCCTTCCAAATTTCGCCAAGGTGGAAAATTACGCGCTCAACACATACAACCGCGAGCATGTCTGCGGCCTGAAGTTCTTTGACCATTGCGTGGGCAATGTTGAACTTGGCAAGATGAATTATTGGGTGAACTGGTACGAGCAAGTGATGGGCTTTAAAATGTTCAAGCACTTTGACGACGCGGATATTTCAACCGAGTACTCCGCGCTCATGAGCAAGGTCATGGCCAGCGGCAATCACTTGATCAAGATGCCGATTAACGAGCCCGCAGCCGGCAAGCGTAAGAGCCAGATTCAGGAATATTTGGATTGGCACGATCAAACTCCAGGCGTGCAACATTTGGCGTTCCGCACCGACGATGAATTGACCAGCGTGGCTGAACTGCGCCGACGCGGCGTGGACTTCCTCACCATTCCAGAGACCTACTACAAAAATGTGTGGGAGCGCGTGAACGCC
>CAJACJ010000456.1 GCA_903938205.1 uncultured bacterium | reverse complement strand
TTGATGACTGGCGCGGAGTCCGATGCTTTGTCCTACACCAACTCAAACACCCTAAAGATTCACGGCGCCGTGAATCAGTGGGAAGGCTGGGTTTGCTTCAATGACGGTCATGCCACTTTTGCCAACGGATTTTGGCCAGAAGGCATGAACTGTGTTACCAACGGAGATGCTGAAAAATCCTGTGTGCCTGGAACCACTAGAATGGGTCTGGACAACATCTTCAAGAGCAATGACACGGCAGGCAACACTGATGCCTATCTGTGTGTGGTGAAGAAAGTTGAAGGAACAGCCACGACTGGATTCAAAGTGACAGATGAGGCTTTGAACTGGGACTAAAATTGGGACTCAATTTCTAAGTTCATCCATGAACATGACCAGAAGACCGATCACACGATCGGTCTTCTGCTTTTTTAAGAATTCATTGCCAATTTTCAAGATCACAATTTTCTAAAGCGCCAGTGGAGAAAGACCTAGAATCAAATTGTGATTCCACTTTTGCTACTCATGCTTGGGCTTGCGCAAACTCCGTCGGCGCCGACAGCCGTTTCAGCTGCTCGAAAGGCTGACGTGGTTTGTATTTTGCCAATTCAAGGTGAAATGGATGCGCTTACCGTTTCTGGTCTTGCGGATCGATTAGCCAAGGCCAAGGCCGCGGGTGCCGACGCAATTGTGTTGCAACTTGATACGCCCGGCGGAGACTTGTTGGCCACGCTTGAGTTGTGTCGTCAAATTAAATCCGACTATCCCGCTAATACCGTGGCGTGGGTGCGACCGCGGGCGTACAGCGCTGGCGTCATCACCGCGTTGGCATGCCGTGAAATTGTGGTTGCGCCCCACGCCGTGTTGGGCGACGCGGCGCCAATTTCCGCAATGCCTGTGGCTGGTCTCATCACGCTGCCCGCGGCCGAGCGCGCCAAGTTGGAGGCTCCGTTGCTTTCAGAAGTCACTGATAGCGCACGCCGCTCTGGCCATGATGAGCGACTAGCGCGCGCATTTGTCGCGGTGGGCGATGAACTGTGGTTGGTGGAGGACACCGCTCGCGGTGAACGTTATGTCGTTGACGTGAATGAATATAAAATTGTGTTTGGAGAAGAACCCACTCGAATGCGGGGTTCTGCGGCACCTCCTGTAGAGAACACTGAAACGACGGCGGAGGACGATGGCACATCGACAACAGAAGATGAACCGCAAGATTCCGCCACGCCAACGCCGCCGCTCATGCCATTTCGAACAGATGCGCTACGCCAACCGGAAACAACGGGGTTGAGTTCGGGATTTCAGCGCGATCAATCCATCCTTCCAAGTCGCGCGCCGTTGACAGCAGCCGATCGCCCACGCTTGAAAGTGATTTCGCAAATCGACGCCGCCAATGAATTGCTCACGCTGCAAGCCAATGAAGCCGTGGCATTTGGTTTGGCATGCGCCACGATTGCCAATGAAAGCGAGCTACAAAATTTCTTCGGGGCCAAACAAGTTTTCACCATCGCCGCTCCTTGGAGCGAGCAACTCGCGCGAGTGCTGACCAGTTGGTGGATGCGCACTCTGCTTGTCGCAATTCTTGTCATCTGCTTCTTTGGCGAAATGTCCGCGCCCGGCCTGGGCATGTTCGGCTTGACTGGCGTGGCGTGTGTGGCGTTGTTGGCCGGCGGATCATTTCTTGCGGGCTTGTCGCAATGGTGGCCAGCTATTTCCATACTCGCGGGACTGATCTTGATCGCCGCTGAAATTTTATTCTTGCAAGGAACTTTCATCAGCGGAGGGTTGGGCGTATTGGCGTTCACTGGCGGCGTGATTGGTCTCTTTGTGGTATCCGATCCGACGCCTGAATCTGGCACAAAACAAGCATTTTTAGGGATCGCTTCACTTGTGACCGCCGTGGGAACAGCGGGCATAGTGGCGTGGCTGCTGGGACCAAGATTGCAACTCATGCGACCGTGGCAGGCCGCCGTGCTTCACGCGACTTTGGGCGAGATATCACTTGATTCAAATGCCAAGTTCGCGCCTCCACCGGCTGGCACGCTTGCGCGGGCGGTGACAGACTTGCGACCTGTTGGCAAAATTGACATCGACGGCGTTCGCTTTGACGCGCGCAGTGAAGGCGCGTGGATTACTTCGGGAACCAATGTTCGTATCCTTCGTTCAGAAGGAAACGAAATAATCGTGGAGCTGATCACATGAATTTTATTTTTCTATTGGCTCAACAAGCGGCCGCCTTGCCAGCCTCGGATGACTCGTGGCTCATTGCGGGGTTCGCGCTGTTTGGCGTAGCCCTAGTGTTCTTCGCGCTTGAGTTTGTGGTTCCAAGCGGCGGACTCATTGCAACGCTATGCGTGCTTGTTGTTGCCGTGGGCGTATTTTGTTTCTTCATGCATTCGGCAACTTGGGGGCTGGCTTCACTCACCGCAACGCTTGCGGGCGCGCCCATTGCCATCGCATATGGCTTGAAAATCTGGTCAAACTCACCGCTGGCGCGTCGAGTCGTTTTGTCGCAAGCCATTGAAGATCAACCAAGCGCGCGTAATGTCAAATCGCCACGCGTGGCCATTGGAACTCTTGCCGTTGCGGAAACAACGCTGCGTCCCATTGGTTGGATTCGCATAGCGAATGATCGCCATGAAGCGTTGGCCGAGGAAGGGTTTATTGAGGCGGGTCAGCAAGTGCAAGTCACGGGCTTTGACGATGCGACAATGCGCGTACGAGCTGTTGAAACTGCTTGAAGTTGCGGCGACTCTTTCGCCTGAATACAACTCGCTCAGAAATTGCAATACCGATCAATTTGCGCTTTCCCTATTGCGCATGACTGCCTCCACTTGAGCGGCGTAATTAGCATCAATCGTGCGCAGGTCACGCTGTGCTAGGATTGTTTCATGCACACAACATTGATACTTGCAGCGGACACCTTGTATTTATTAGGCATGGTCGGTCTTGGAATTCTTGCGCTGTTGGGGTTGATCATCTTGGTCATCATTAGTCAATATTTGCAACTGTGGCTGCAAGCCTTCTTGTCCGGCGCGCGCGTCAGTCTGCTTGACTTGATCATGATGCGTCTGCGAAAAGTTCCGCCAAGCGCCATTGTGCTCAACAGAATTATGGCCAAGAAAGCTGGCATTGATGTTCCAACAAATATGCTTGAGGCGCATTACATGGCGGGCGGTCGTGTGGACCGCGTCATTCGTGCCATGATTGCTTCTGGTAAAGCCAAAATTGATCTTGGCTGGGATCGCGCGACCGCGATTGATCTTGCGGGCCGCGATATTTTGGAGGCTGTAAAAACCAGCGTGGATCCAAAAGTGATTGATTGTCCGAGTCAAGTCAGCGGAAAACTAACCGTTGACGCCGTGGCGCAAGATGGAATTCAGTTGCGCTGCAAGGCGCGTGTGACGGTGCGAACAAATCTTGCGCGCTTGGTCGGCGGCGCAACGGAGGAGACAATCGTGGCGCGCGTTGGCGAAGGAATCATCGCAACCATTGGCGCTTCACAAAGTCACAAGACTGTGCTTGAACAACCAGATCGAATTTCCAAAACGGTTTTGGCCAAGGGCCTTGACTCCGGCACCGCGTTTGAAATTTTGTCCATTGATATCGCCGAGATTGACGTAGGCGCGAACATTGGCGCCAATTTGCAAACCGCGCAAGCTGAAGCAGATAGCAAGCGATTCCAAGCCGAGGCGGAGCAACGTCGCGCGCTTGCGGTTGCGCAAGAGGCTGAACATTTGGCGGAGGCGCAAAAAAATCGCGCGCTTGTTGTGCTGGCGGAGGCGGAAATTCCAAAAGCTATTTCGGAGGCGCTGCGCTCCGGAAATTTAGGCGTGATGGATTTGTACAAAATGAAAAATGTGCAAGCCGATACCGACATGCGATCTTCAATTGGCAAATCAGGCGGTTGAATAATTTCATCTGATGCCCGTTCTCTTTGCGGTCATCCCTGTCTATGACGAACCACACACGCTCGCGCAGTGCGTGGCCAATGTCATGGCGGTTCAATTACCTCCGCAATGGTCGCTGAAAGTCATTGTTGTGGACGATGCCAGTGGCATAGCGACCGCGGCCGTGGCAAGTGAACTTGCCAAGTTGTACGAAACCACGAATGACCAATTTCAATTGCTCACGCACTCAGTCAATCTTGGCAAAGGCGCTGCACTTCGTACAGGATTTGCCACGGCGCTACAACAAGCCTGCGACACCGACGCCGTCATTACACAAGATGGCGATTTGGAATACGACCCGAATGATTATTCGGCACTCCTGAATGCGTTGGGAAACGAGCCACTCGCTGCCGTGTTTGGAAATCGTTGGGCGCACACGCGCGGTGGTGGCGCTTGGCAAATTTTTCATACGACTGTCAATCGCTTTCTAACATTCCTGAGTAATCAAATAACTGGATTTGATATCGGCGACATGGAAACTGGTTACAAACTTTTCCGCGCACCCCTGCTGCAAAAAATTCTTCCCCTCCTTACTGAGGATCGCTTTGGTATTGAACCTCAAATGACGGCCGCCTTGGCGCGCTCAGGCGCTCATCTACGCGAAGTGCCAATTCATTACACGCCTAGGAATCGTGGCGATGGGAAAAAAATCGGGCCACTAGATGGTCTTCGAGCGCTCTGGGTCATTGCGCGCGAGCGAGTTCAACCAAATTCATATTCAACGGCTGCGCAAATCCAGCTAGAAAATAAGCAAAACAACACGTCTGCTGACTCAGTGCAATTTCAAGATCAACTCCCACATTCGCAACCAGACGGGAATTCCTTGCCACATTTTGCAAGCAAGACTGCCACAAATATGTTGAGAAAAATTATTCTGCAAGTCACGGGCCTCGTGTTGGGCATGGCGCTTATCGCTTGGTGCGTGTGGGGCGCCACAAAGGACCCCGCAGGCTGGCAAAATTTACGCCAGGCGACAAGCACTTCACTGATTGGACTTTTGTTGTGCTCAATGGGAAGCATCATTGTCAGCGGACTCACATTTTGGATTGCCGCGAAACCGGTGCAAACACTCCGCGTACAAGATCAGCAATGGATCAACGCTTTGGCAAGCATGCTGAATTACGCGCCCGTGCGAATTGGAATGTTTGTGCGCGCCGCGTACGCCATCAAGGTGGATCACTTTCGTGCCGTGGAACTTGTGGCTTGGTTCACCTCACTGGCGTTCACATTTGTTGTGGCGTTGGCGGCTATTACCGCGGGCACTGTGGCATGGATTCAATTTGGGGCGTGGACATTTTTTCCAACATTAATCATCATCGCCATGCTTGGAGGATTCAGCGCGCGTTGGTGCGCGACACGCAGCATGGTGCAAAAACGTGCCAAAGGTCTTGAACGACTCATCACCAATCCAACAGCGTTGTGGTGGTCAATTGCGCTTCACATCCTAGATTTATTTTTTGCAACTACGCCCGCAGCGACTGCCAGCACATTGAAATTCGATATTTGAGTGGATACTTCAGTACCCAGGGATGTTTCTGATGTAGAACGCGTAACGATCAAACCCGCAGCCGCAGAAACCAGCAAGGATGGCACTTGCACTGCCAGCCCCGCGCCGATGGTCAACAGAACATAAGTTTGTAAAGCG
>CAJACJ010000455.1 GCA_903938205.1 uncultured bacterium | reverse complement strand
GCTTTGCCGAAACTGTCTTTCACAAAACGCGCGATGCGCTCGCTGATCTCGCCACCCGTTGCATATGTGTATTCAAAAGTGAACTTGTCGCCTTTTTCATTTTCCAAAATTCCGTCGCCATCGCGATCTTTCCAACCCGCCTCCGCTAAAAGTGATTTTGCTTTTTCAAAATCAAATGGGAGCGGCGCCACGGATGGATCACTGCCAGGACTTTCTGGATTCACCGGACCCTTGGACACAATTCCAATTCCATCCCAAATATCGCGGATCATTTTTTCACGGTCAAGCAACATGGTCATAGCGCGACGAACGCGCTTGTCGGCGAACGGCGTCAAGCCCTTGCCAGCGCGCGGTCCACATTGCCACGCGATAAAGCTGTATCCGCAACGCATGTTGGTCCACTTCAACGCGTAATTTGTTTTCTCAAACTCAGGCTCCTCCTTCATGATCTTGTTGAACTGAGGACTTGTTGGCAGCATCATGGAGCCTTCGCCATTGCGATACGCCACCAAACGACCAAGATCATCTTTGATGGTGCGGAAACGCATGCTGGCCAGTGGCGCGGGCTCGGCCCAATATTGCTCGTTGCGAACCAGCACAACATCTTGTCCAGGCGTCCATTGATTCTTCAAATCGTCGGCATTTTTAGGCAGTTTCTCCAAGCGAAATTGCCCTGAGCCCATCATCATTCCAGTGGACTGGTTGATTTGCGACGGCTCAAATGTGCCGTAGTAATGCTTGGGCAAAATTGGATCGCCAAACGCTATGAGAATATTGGTGAACAGCGGCTCCTTGAAAATAAACTCCACCGTGTGATCGTCGATCACCTTCACATCTTTCAAATTGTCTTGCGTGCTGCGCGTGCGCTCGGCCTCGATCAGCGGATTGTTGATGAAGTCAATATAGGTGTAACGAACATCTTCGCTAGTCACGGGGTGACCATCGCTGAAGTGCGCCAGTGGATTGATGTGCGCGCGAATCCACAAACCGTCGGGATCAATTTGCCATCCGTCGGCAAGTTGCCCAACCATTTTCAAAGTGCGCGGATCAAATGTTCCAAGATTTTCAAAGACGCGGTCGTTGACGCGCGTTGAATACACGTCGCTGGAAATGTATGGAGTTAACTTGGCGGGTTGCGCCTCGAACAATTCCGTGAACTCACCACCCATGGCGTAGCCAGGAATTTTTGAAGGATCAGTTGCGGGAGTCGGCGCTTTCCATTGCTCCACTTTCACACCAGGGCGCGCCCACGCGTTGTCGCTTGGTGCGGCAGAATGAACCGCGGCGCTGGAATTTGTCGCGGCGCTGGCAGCACCCGCTGGCGCAACGCGAATTTGCTGAATTCGCTTTTCAAGTTCAAGCAACCGATCATCCACGCGCTGCAAGAGCACCCATTGTCGATCGCGCTGCACCATCAACAGCCACATGGAAAGCGCAATGCCAAGAAGAAGAACAAAAAACACGAAATCTTTGAAGCCAAATCCGTTTTTCATAAGGGTTGGCAGCGTATCACCACATCAACAAATTGGGCAGCGACGATTCATCCCGAGGCGGCTGGGTCAAGTCGATCACGCAGCCGATCCGCCGCGAAATTGAGGGTTAATAAGGCGAATGCGATGACCGCGCACGGCGGGACCAACAACCACCATCGCCCTTTCACCAAATTCATTTCTGGCAAACCAGCGGCAACCAAATTTCCAAGACTTGGAAGTGGATCGCGAATTCCAATTCCAAGAAAGCTTAAAAAACTTTCACTTAAAATTGCGCCAGGCACAGCAAGCGCCGCGTACGCCGCAACGGGTCCCGCCAAGTTGGGCAGCAAGTGCCACCAGAAAATTCGACCAGTTCCCGCGCCAGCAGCGCGCGCCGCCTCCACATAAGGGCGTTCGCGCAGCGACAACACTTGCCCACGAACAACCCGCGACATGGTCAACCAACCCACTCCGGAAATCGCCACGAGCATGGTGAAAAAATTCAACACTTGGCGCGAGGTCGGCGCAAAATCTCCAAAGACGCGCTCGGCGAAACCATCCACTGCGACACCAAGCAATGTGACCAACAACATCGATGGCAACGCGTACAACACATCCACCGAGCGCATGAGGACGCTGTCCAAGCGACCGCCGAACCACGCCGCGGCTGCTCCCCAAAATACGCCAACCGCGGTGGCCACCAAGGCGGCGCACATACCCAGAGACAAACTAATCACGCTGCCGGCGCATAAACGCGCGAACACATCGCGGCCAAGGCGATCTGAGCCAAGCAACATCGCGGGCACATATTGATTTAATTCACGTGCCTTTTGCACGCGCTCCATCGCCGCTTGATCCGCCATCCACAATGGGGGCATTAAACTCAATTGCAAATTGCCGGCGGCCCAACGCGGCGCGGAACTATTTCCACTCAGCGTGACTTCGCCAAAAGCCCATGGCGTTGACAACGCCACCAGCGCCAATAATGACATTAACAACCACAAGCCAATTCCCAATCGATTTTTATTTGCACGCGCGCCGCGTGAAGATGCGGGTATTTGGGTGGGTTCAATCACATCGACAGGGCTTGCGGTCACGCCCTAAGAATACGCTGATTCAATTTCGACATGCGGCATGATCATGCGTTGCCTGAAAAAAACTTCAGCATTCCACTCCTGACAACATGAAATAGACGGACTCTAATTCAACCCAATTCACAACTACGGTTTTGCAGGCGCGGGCTTGGAAGCCGGCTCATTGTCACTTCCACGAGCTCGTCCGCCCAAACCACCCATCGCACCACCCATGCCGCTGGGTCGACGTCCAAATTTCGGGTCCTCACCTTTGCGGATGGCCTCGATTATTTCAGCGATGGATTTATCGCGGTCCCGAATATCTTCTTGCAACTTTTTGCGCGCGTCCTTGAGTGATTTATCGAGCGCGACAAATTCAAAACCGCGCGCCTGAATATCCAACTCCACTTGCTTATGCGCGCTCAACTGAATGTCTTTCATAATCGCTTCCTGCGCCGAAACATCGCCACTTTTTTGGGCGGCGTTCCAAGCCTCACCCAACTCGCGAATTTGATTTTGCACGCGAATGTCCTCCACTCGAACGCGATACAAATCAGGCTCGCGCTCTTTCAACATGGACAACCCCATCAACTTGCGGGCTTCGCGCGCAAGCCGCTCACGCAATGCTTTGGGATCACTCTGGCGAAGCTTCACCAACTCATCGGCCCATTGCGCATTCACGTCGCGCGCCGTGGCAATCACTCGATCAATTTCTTCCTCGCTTAATTCGCGACGCGCGCCTTCACCACCGCGCCAACCGCCTCGATTCGCGCCCTCGTCACCACGCGCTGACTGCGGCTCTTGAATGCTTGTCGATGAATTGTGTTGCGCTGATTTTTCTGATTGAAGCGACTGTTGCGCTTGCGATCCAGCTCGTAAAGTTGTGGCGGCGACCGCGGCAACAATCAACATTCCAACTGCCACTCCTGACACGAATGTTTTTGAAATCATCGCCCAGCCTGCCCAGTGCCCAGCACGCTTCGCATTTCAAATGCCAAATCATCAAGACCCGCGCCTTGCGCGGAAGCGAGTCCAATGAAACTGTCATCGCCGGAAGAATTTGATGACGCTTCAAGCACCGCCGCAAGTGAACGATCATCCGAAGGAGTGCTTACGCGCATGCCGGCAGTTTGCCACGACAAGATCGCACCGCCGGCCAAAATTAAAATAGCAGCGGCTGCCTTCCATTGAAACGATGTGCGCGAACCAATGCGACCCAAGACTTCTTGATTGGGCAAGTGTGAGACACTTGCTTGAAATATCCGCGCGGACAATCCGCTTGGAATTTCGCTCGCGCTGGAATGCAGCGCGCGAAGTGTTCGGGCAAGTTCAAGATCGTCATGGGTTTCCATTGGTGTTCTCCTGAAGCCTACCCAACGGGGCGGGCGGTTTTTTGTTGCAACACGCATGCAAAAGAAAGAAAGTATCGGACTCGAATTTCATGATGGCTCGTCCCCCATATGCCGTCGCATCAAGTCTCGCAATTTGCGAATTGCGCGATGATGCCGCGCTAGAAGCGTGCCCAGTGGCTCCGAAAGCATCACGGCAATTTGCTGAAAACTCATGCCGCCCTGATGACGCAAATCAATAATGGCGCGGTCAGAATCCGGGAGTTGGTCCATGGCCTGGCGCAACGCATGAATTTCCTCTTCATTGGCCTTGTCTTGGATGGCTTTTTGCGGCGCTAAATCCGTCAAAATATCGCTATCCATGGGCTTCGCGTGCAACTTGCGCCGTCGCATTTCATCACGCAAACGGTTTATAGCTATGCGAAAAATCCAGGCCTGAAAATGTCCTTGCTCGACATAGTCGGCAAGCTTGTGCGCAATGGTGCAAAACACGCTTTGCGTAATTTCCTCCGCAAGTTCTTGATTGCGGGTGTTGGAGCGCAAATACGCGTAAATGCGCGGCGACCAATATTCAACCACAACGCGCCACGCATTGGTGTCGCCCTTGGCGGCGCGCGCCAGCAAGTCGCGGTCAAATTCTTCTTCTGAATCCTGCACTGCGGCAAGTCTACAACTCAAGACTCTTGTGGGTTCTTGTTCATCCGCTATTTGATGATGCAATGCATTGCCGCCACACGGCAACAATCACATTGGCATGCCGTCAAAATCATCGCGCGCATTTTGCGAACGATCATTTGGACGAACCAAACGCGGAGGCGCATCCCAAGAATTCGCAGCAGGATTGTCGGAGAAATCTCGGAAGCGAGTCACGCGGCTGTCCCATGTCAAACGAACAACGCCCGTGGGTCCGTTGCGCTGTTTGGCAATGATCAATTCCGCAAGTCCGCGCTTGTCTGGATTGGCTTCGCCCCAATCATCATCGCCTTGATGGTAATACTCCTCGCGGTGCAACATCATGACCACGTCGGCGTCCTGTTCAATGCTGCCGGACTCGCGCAAGTCGCTCATCTGCGGACGGTGACCCGGTCGATCCTCCGACTTGCGGCTGAGCTGGCTCAGACAAATCACAGGCACTTCTAGTTCGCGCGCCATGGCTTTAATACCGCGGCTGATATCGCTGACTTCCACTTGACGATTTTCACTGCGCGTTCCCGCCGACATCAATTGCAAGTAGTCGATGAAAATAGCTTCAATACCATGTTGCTCACGCAAGCGACGTGCTTTGCTGCGCATGGACAACATGGTCAGACCTGGCGTGTCGTCAATCCAAACCTTGCTGGTCTTCATAGCTTCGCACGCGGCAAGTAGCGCGCGATAATCCTCGTTGCGCAACATGTTGCGGCGCAAGCGCTGTGAATCAATTCCGCTTTTGCTGCACAACAAGCGCTGCACCAATTGCTGCTTGCCCATTTCCAAACTAAACATGGCGACGGCGTGGCCCGCGGCCGCGGCATTCTCCATCATGTTCAACGCGAACGCGGTCTTGCCCATGCTGGGACGCGCCGCCAACACAATCATTTCGCCCTTCTGCAAACCACTTGTAATCTCGTCAAATTCCGCGAAACCCGTGGGCGTTCCGTTGAATGATTTTCCATCGCTGGTGTCGATCACTTTGATCGCGTGATCAAGCAACTCCTGCAAGCTGGAAAATTGCGCGGACTCTCGTCGTTGCGCGATTGCGAAGATGCGCTGCTCGGCGGCTTCCAAAACTTGTTGCGGAAGATCGGTCGAAGCTTGCGCGTCGGCAAGAATTTCTCCAGCCGCGCGGATCAACTCGCGCAGCGTTGCCTTGTCGCGCACCAAGCGCGCGTACTCACTAGCGTGCGCGGCGGTGGGAACGCTTTCCGCAAGTTCCACCAAATACGCGGTGCCACCAACATCATCAAGAATGCCGCGGTCAAGTAATTGTTGATTCAGTTGCACCACGTCAAGCGATGCGGTGCGATCCCAAATGCCAACCATGGCTTCAAAGATGGCGCCATGCGCTGGGCGAAAAAAATCACCGCTGGTTCGAACCAACTGCACCACATCTCCCACCACTTTGGGATCGATCAAAATAGATCCAAGCAAACTCATCTCCGCTTCAATTGCATGCGGCGGCGCGGCATCAAGAAGACGCTGGGCATCGCGCATATCCATGCGCGGACGCGCGCGGTCGGACCCGCGATTGAAAGGCTGCTTTGGTTCCATGTGAGTCGCCTAAAAGTTGTGGAGTGAGTGACCCGAAAGACTTAAAGCGCGTTCGCAAGTTCTGCGGGCACAACACCTTGTTCACGCATCAAGCGACCTGGCTTG
>CAJACJ010000454.1 GCA_903938205.1 uncultured bacterium | reverse complement strand
TGTGAACAAGATGGAATGCACGTTGGTTCCTGGAAGCGTGGCTGTGTGTTGTATACGTCACTGAACATGTACATTTTATTTTGGCTTTGTGGCCAATTCGTCAAGCTTTGACCAATCCACTTTCACAATTTCGCCAGCCTTTAATTCAATCTTCTTTTCAAATGATTCCTTGGGGCCAAGCCACACATGAAATGTGTGCGATCCCGCTGGCAAGTTGGGCAATTTGAAATTGCCTTTGGCGTCGGTCACTACAAAGTACGGCGTATCAACCACCACAATTTGCGCGCGCATGTGTTCGTGAATTTCACAAAACAAACTCACCGTACCTGGCTTATCAAACACCACGGCGTCTGGCTCTTCGCCTGCGCGGTAGCGCCCCAAATCAAATTTTCGCGCCGCGGAATAACTGAACACCGAGTGGTACATAGGGTCCTTGTTTGGAAACGAAACAGGCGTTCCTGTTTGCACCGCCATCACGCAGGGACGAAATTGAAATCCGCGCTGATCCATGACTGGCGCTTTCGCTATTGGAACGGACTTGGAATCAAGCGGCGGGAAAGAACCAATCATCCACACAACACTTGTTGGTGGATCGGGTGGGTCGACAACCGTTGTGGTGCGCGCACCGTATTTTGCTTTGGTACCGGTCGCAACTTTCAGAGGTCGCACGGGTACAACGCCTTCAAGAGTTGCCGTGCCCGAGGGCTTTGCCGCACTGACCGCGGGCGCAATAGGCGTACTTGTTGTTGCTGACGTTGAAGTTGCTGGCGTCGTAGTTGTTGTAGCTGAAGTTGAAGTTGCTGGCGCCGTCTGCGATGCGGATTTTTGCTCTGAAGATTGTTGATTTATTTCTTGCGATTGCGGCCGTTCTTCAACACTTGCAATTGCGCCGTTCAAGAAGGTATTTGAGGCATTCGGATCAGCCGCCGAAACATTTTTTGCGGCAAAAAGAAACGCCACAATAATTCCTAGCCTGCCTATGAATAGACACTTATGAAACATAACGCATAAATTCTACCCAATTTTTACCTAAATAACTTGGGTTTTACATTTATGTGTTTGCATTTTGTTTTTTGTATTCGATAGTCAATGTGTTGAGTGAGTCACTCAACCCTGGCTTGGCGATGCAAAGTATTTCAACGCATCCAACCGAGCCTGAAGGATCCAGCTCGAGGTGAGCTGGATCCTTTCATTTTTATTCTGCCTCTTTCATTTCGCCACCTTCGGGCTTGGGCAGAAATCGATCTCGCTCAACTTTCACAACAACTTGAACACCTTCATCATTGGATTGCGCTTGCGACGCGCCGCCACGTAAATCTATGAATTCACTCACGCCTTCGGTTGGTGGCAAATCTCGCACGGGCTCCGTCAAGATTTCGTGAAACAGCCTGAAATATAATTCACGGTCGCTCAGCCCATCCGTATGCAATAGAAATACGCCCAAGTCGCCAAGCGACTCCACCACTTCCCACAATTTCTCATGCAATTCGCGCTCATCAAGATTGTCAGGCGATGGAACCGCCAACCCCAGATCCGTAAGTTGCTTCAAGTTGCTGGTCATTGGCGCCATTTCCAGGTCATACACCAGCATCCAGTAAAAACGATCAACGCAATCACCACGTTCCGCGGCGTCGGCCACCAATTGATCAATGGCTTTCTCGCGCTGTTGAGAAACATCCGCACGCAATCCACGCCGACGCGGGCGCAAAGAGGGAGTGGCTTCATTGCCACTTTCACCGCTTTCAATTTCACCATGTAACGCGGGCGTTGAAGTCAATTCACAAAGCCCTTCCGTCTTGCCAAGTTTCTCAACTTTGCCCCGTCCACATGTGTCTTTCGCGCGCGTGCGCTTCTGTGCATCTTTGCCTTGCGGCGCGTCTGGGTGCATTTGTGCCTCCGTGCCTTCACATACATTTTTGATCGCGACCATTGATTGGCCTCCTTTCAAGAAGACGCAACATAAATGGATCCACAACGATAAAAACTTTCGCTGCCTTTTTTCCGCAATTTATTTTTGGTGAATGTCCCTCAGCGCATTGGAGCAATTCATTCTCACCCACCGCACCCCGTCCCCACATTTTCCACAACTTATTTTTAAGCGTGCTGCGCCATGCGCGCCGCAAACACATCTATGTCATCGCCATACGCCATTTTAAAACGTCGTACATGGTTGGACTGATACGCCAACAATGTCGCCGAGGCATAGAACGTAACCCATGGGTGTTTGGGTGAGTCTGTTTGCATTGATCAATCGTGCGTAGGCAAGATGAACTCTGGGACACAATTCAATCGCGTTGCTTTCGCTTTGCCGTGCCGATCTCTATTCAAGAGCGCGATACAAGTCTTATAACAAAAAATAGTGAACGAATTCAAAATGCTCTAAAGCCATTATCAAACGCACATTGGGTCTAGAATTTCTTGGCTTAATCCACCCCTTAGAAGACCATGTAATTACTTTCACTTGCCCCCTGCGACCAAATTCCACGCTCCTTAATCAGTGCCCCAAAAAGCAAAATTTGAAAATCTAATATTTTTGGACAATTCATTTGCTTCACTCAAATCCTGAGGCAAGTTAAGAGTGAGTTGCGCCCTTTAACCGCACCTCAATTCCCTTTCCCTTTCCCTTTCACGAAAATCAAGGATTACACAATGATCAAAGCAAGCCTATTTGCCGCTGGATTAGCCTCTATCGTGGCTTCTGCCGCCTCAGCCGATGTCATAGCTGGTTGGAGCATGCCAACAGCCGTAGCTGCGTCTACAACAGGAGCAACATATAGTTACGGCGCCGCTAATTCGGGCGCACTGGTGTCTGGAAGCATGCTCAGTGGCACTCATTCTTCCGCCTCAACAGTTTGGTCTTCACCAGCTGGAAACGGCAGCACTTATGCATTGAGTTCCAACGCATGGAATGTTGGCGACTACTACCAAATCTCCTTGGCTACTACTGGCTATTTCAGCGTTTCAGTAGCTTGGGAGCAAACACGTAGTTCCACCGGTCCTGCTGGATTTGAAGCAGTCTTGAGTGTTGATGGTGGCTCGACATTTAGCTCACTTGGATCCTATACGGTGAATCAAGTGAGTTGGAGTGCAACGGTGCCTGTTACAACTTCAAGCTTTGGATCATTGGCTAGTGCAGCAGATAACCAAGCCAGCGTAATCATTCGGTTCAAGGTGGTCACAGCTGGTACAAGCACAACAACTGGAACAAATCGCATTGACAACATCAGCGTGAATGGAGCAGTGCTTCCAGTTCCATCTCCAGGCGCCGTTGCCTTGGTCGGCTTGGCTGGCTTGGTTGCGCGTCGTCGACGCTAAGTTTGCACTTGATCTCACAATTTCCAATCGCCTCCATGAAAATGGGGGCGGTTGCTTTTTTGCTTGTCGGAATTGCATACATACATTTACTGATTCTTAACAAACTTCAAACAAAAAATGTAAGAAACCATCACAAATGTGGTGCATCTTCATTTCAGTAAGAGTCCCTCTCTTACTTCCCTTTCTTTCTATTCCCTTTCTAGGAGTCTCTTTATGAAATCACTTTCGTCTTTATTGATTAGTTCAGTTGTGGTTGCAATCTCGGGCACAGCGTCTGCAGCAGTTGTTACACAATGGACCTTTAATTCCTCAAATGCAGCCTTAACGCTCACTCCCTACATCGGCATTGGAACCGCTTCGTATGTGGGTGGAACCGCC